>JALYLT010000360.1 GCA_030774095.1 Chloroflexota bacterium | reverse complement strand
GACGGCGGTGATCCACACCGTCGTCGGCAAGGCCTCGTTCAGCGAGCAGGCACTGGTCGAGAACCTCGCGACGGTGATCGAGGCGATCAACCGCGCCCGGCCGGCAGGCGTGAAGGGCCAGTACGTCAAAGCGGTGCATCTCACGAGCACGCACGGGCCGAGCGTGAAGCTCGATCTCGGCGCGACACTTGGACTCGCGGGCCGCGCGACTGCATAATTCGCGTAGCCAAAACTGAATAGCCAGAGAAGCCGGCGCCCGAAAGGGATAAGTCCTGCGGAGGCGAGAACGAAGCACAGCGGCGCTGTGTTTAGGCCCTCGTTTCCGCTCGGGAACGAGGGCTTCGTAGTTCTAAGGGGGTGACATGGCGAAGATCAAGACGGGACCCAAGGTCAAACGAAAGGGCGGCGGCATCCCGGCGAAGAGCCGGGCGGTCGACGCGCTCGCGGAACAGCTCCGCGGGTCGACCGCGCTCATCGTGACCGACTACCGCGGCCTGAAGGTCGGCGAGCTGCAGGAGCTGCGCAAACGCCTGCGTCCGAAAGGCGTTGAGTACCACGTCGTGAAGAACAGCCTCTTCACGCGCGCCGCGACGAAGACGGAGCGGGGAAGTCTCGCGTCACTCCTCGCGGGACCGACGGCGGTCGCGCTCGGCAAGATCGACGAGGTCGAGCTCGCGAAAGGCATGGTCGACGAGGCGCGTGTCCTCAAGTCGCTGCGCATCCTCGGAGCGTTCATCGGCGGGCAGACGATGTCCGTCGAGGACGTTCAGATCCTCGCACGGCTGCCCAGCCGCGCGTATCTGCAGGGCCAGATCGTCGGCAGTCTTCAGGCGCCGCTGGCTCAGCTCACGGGACTCTTCCAGGCACCGGCCCAGAACCTCATCCGCGTGCTGACCGCGCGCGCGCAATAAAAGGAGAGATAGATATGGCAACCGCAACCGAAAGCAACCCGAAGTTCGACAAGGTCGCGGGCGAGCTCGAGTCCTGGTCGATCATGGAGATCGCCCAGTTCGGCAAGTACCTGCAGGACCGCTGGGGCGTCAGCGCGGCGCCGGTCGCCGTCGCGGCGGCCGCCGGCGGCGGCGGTGCTGCTGCTCCCGCCGAGGTCGAGGAGAAGACCGAGTTCACGGTGATCCTGAAGGAGGCCGGTGCCTCCAAGATCAACGTCATCAAGACGGTCCGCGAGCTCACCGGCCTGGGCCTGAAAGAGGCAAAAGACCTGGTGGACGGGGCTCCGAAGCCGGTCAAGGAGAACATCGGCAAGGACGAAGCGAACGCCGTCAAGAAGAAGCTCGAGGACGCCGGGGCGACGGTCGAGCTCAAGTAACCGTACTAGCCCAAACGTTCTGCTACCGGTATCGGTAGCGGAGGCCACCCCGATATCGTTGTCGTCCGCCGGTCCACCGCCTTGTCGGTGGGCTCGCGAAAGGTGCCGGACCGGGGCCCGCAAGGGTCCCGGTTTGGTTTTCCGGGAAGGACGCGCCGCACCAACGAACGCCTCGCTCTGAGCGTTGCGGCGCTCTTCGCTTTTACGGGACTGCTGCCCATCACCCTGCCGCAGCACCGCGACGGCGTGCTCTGGACGGCCGCGGTGCTCCTGCTCGTCACGCTCATCTGGTTTCGCGTGGTGCCCGCCAGAGCGCTGGGCGATCGACGGGTCGCAACGTTCGGCGTGCTGCTGCAGCCCGTCGTCCTGGTTCTCCTGAGTCTCACCGGCGGCAACGACTCGCCCTACTTCCCGTACATCCTGCTTCCGGTGCTGGTCACCGTGTATTCGCCCAGCACGCGGCACACGCTGTTCGTCGGCGCGGTCAGCGGTGTGACGCTCGTCGCGGTGTCAGTTCTCACGCACGGAGTGGATGCGCGCTCCCTGATCGCGGAAGGTCTCGCGACCGATCTGATCGAGCTGCTCGCGTTCCTACTCTTCACGGCCTTCGCTGGTCGCGCTTTGCGCGACGCGCGGCGCGCCATCACTGTGCGAGCCGAAGAGCTCGCGCACGAGCGCACGACCGCGATGGAGCTCGCGTTCACCGATACGCTGACCGGCCTCTACAACCGCCGATATGCCGATGACCTTCTGAAGCGGCTCGTGTCGGAAGCGGCGCGCGGTCGGCCGTTCTCGGTCGTGGCATCGACCTCGACCGCCTCAAACGCATCAACGACACGCTCGGGCACGCGACTGGCGACCGCGTCATCGCGCGGATCGGTGAGCTCCTCCGGCTCCAGCTCCGCGGCGTCGATGTGCCCATCCGGCTGGGTGGTGATGAGTTCCTCGCGCTACTTCCGGGTACGCGCGAGGATCAGGCCAAGGCGGTGGGAGAGCGCCTCCGCGCGGCGGTCCGGGACGACGACTGGTCGGCGATCGGAATGCCTATCTCCATCGGCGTGGGCGCGGCCGAATGGCGCAGCGGGCAGAGCGGGGACGACGTTGTGAAGGCGGCCGACGCCGCGCTGTACGAGGTCAAGCGCGCGCGACCACCGACCTAGGTCAACGACCAGCCCGGCGAGCGGCTCTCGAGCCACTTTGGCGCATCACGCGAGCCGAGCAGCAGCGCGACCTTCGCGTAGACCTCGGCGTCGGTCGCGGTCGCAGCGAGCACCGACA
>JALYLT010000359.1 GCA_030774095.1 Chloroflexota bacterium | reverse complement strand
CCGGTCTTGAAGTAGACGTCCGTGAAGTCGATCTGCTTCTTGCGGTCCTCGTTGATCGTGAAGGTCTTGATGATCACGTCAGCCTTGTTGTCCGTCAGGCTCGGGATGCGTGTCGCCGATGTCACCGGCACGTACTCGATGAACTTGTCCGGGTCGTCCGACTCGCCGAAGATCGCCTTCGCGATCTCGCGGCCGAAGGCGACGTCAAAGCCGTCCCACTTGCCGGTCGCCGGATTCTTCACGCTGAACGGCGTGTTGTCCTCCTGCGTCCCGATGCGGATCTTGCCTTTCGTCTGAAGGCTGTACTGGTAGGTCGCCAGATCGAACTTTGGCCGCGTCGACGTCGATGCTGAAGCGCCGACGGTCGGCGACGGTGTCGCCGGGCCGCCGCCGGTGCACGCCGTCGCGATGAACGCGAGGACGAGCCCGAGCGCGAATGCGCGCGTGAGACCCCGCATAGCTTCCTCCCTGCGATTTGACCGCTAGTGCTTGATGACTTTGCTCAGGAACTGCCTCGCCCGCTCCTCTCGGGGCGCCTCGAAGAACCCGGCCGTGGGCGAGTCCTCAATGATGCGCCCTTCGTCCATGAATACCACCCGGTTGGACGCCTCCCGGGCGAAGCCGACCTCGTGCGTGATCACCAGCATCGTCATGCCCTCGCGGGCGAGATCCCGCATGACGTCGAGGACCTCGCGGATCATCTCGGCATCCAGGGCGCTCGTCGGCTCGTCGAAAAGCATGATCCGCGGATCCATCGCGAGGGCCCGCGCGATGGCGACGCGCTGCTGCTGGCCGCCGGAGAGGCGCGTCGGATGCTGGTCGGCCTTTTCCGGGATGCCGACCTTCTCCAGGAGCGCCATCGCTTTCGCACGGGCGTCGGTCTTCGACATCCCGCGGACCTTTCGGGGCGCGAGCATGACGTTCTCGGCCGCCGTCAGGTGGGGAAACAGGTTGAAGGACTGGAACACCATCCCGACGTCGCGACGAAGCTTGTTGACGTCGACGCCGGGGTCGTGCACGGGTAGGCCGTCGACGACGAGTTCCCCGCTATCGATCGGCTCGAGCTTGTTGATCGTGCGGATCATCGTGCTCTTGCCCGAGCCCGATGGGCCGATGATCACGACGACGTCGCGCTCGCTGACCGTGAGGTTGATGCCACGAAGCACGTGAAGCGGGCCGAAGTGCTTGTGGACGTCGCGGAACTCGATCACGCGCCGAAATCTAGGCGCTACCCTCGGGCCGTGCAGGAATTCTTCGCGGCGGCGCGCGCCGAACTCGACCGCACGCGCGGCGTCACCGGCGTGGTCGTGCGCGAGGTGGGCGGGGGGACGTTGTTCTCCCAGCGGCCCGACGAGATTTTCCCGGCGGCATCCGTGATCAAGATCCCGCTCGTGATGGCGCTGTACGCGGAAGCGGCCGAGGGACGTCTGTCATTGGAGGAGCGCGTGCCCGTCGGCGTGACGGTCGGGGGGACGGGCATCCTTGGCGATCTGCATGATGTCCGCGACGTGAGTCTGCGCGACCTCGCGATGCTCACCATCGCGCTGTCGGACAACACGGCGACGAACCGGCTCATCGACCGGCTCGGTGTCCCTCGGGTCGACGAGCGGATGGCGGAGTGGGGCTGCGTGAGTACAAAGCTCGCGCGCGGCATGTTCGACTGGGACGCGCAGCGACGCGGGCTGGAAAATGTCGCGTCGCCTTCGGAGATCGCCGCCCTGCTCGAGCGGCTCGTGTGCGGAGAGCTCGTGGACCGCGCGACGTCCGATGCGGTCATCGCGGTGCTCGAGCGCTGCCAGGACGACGCGATGCTGCGGCGGTATCTCGGCAAAGGCGGTCGCGTCGCCAACAAGACCGGCACGCTTGCAGCCACCCGCAACGACGCCGCGATCGTCTTCGGGCCCTCGCGAACTGTCATCGTGGCGGCGTTCATGCGCGAGGTCAGCGATCCGCTGGCGGCGGTCCACATCCTGGGTCTGATCGGGCGCGGCGCCGCGCGCGCTGCCGGTCTCGAGGTTCCAGCCCTTCCATTTGATGCGGTCGCTGGCGCATGATGCGTGCGTGAAGAAGCGAACTCGGTCGCGCGCGACGCGAACGCGCCGCGCGCGGAGCCTGCGGCCAGTGGTCGCGACCGCCGTTCTCGCCCTGGGGCTCGTCTGCGCGGCCGCGTTCACCGGGATCACGGTGCAGGCGAACGCCCTCGAGCGCGCGAAGGGCGCGCTGAGCGACGAGATCGCCGTCGAGCAGGCGCGGAATGCGGCGCTCGAGGCGTCGATCGCTCAGAAGAAGACGACCGACTATCTGATCCAGAAGGCGCAGGACTACGACTTCGTCAAGCAGGGTGAGGGTCTGATCGCTGTGGAGCGGTCACCTGCCTCCGCGAGTGGCTCGCACACCGACGCCGAGCGAGCAAGCCGCGTCATGCGCTGGGTCCAGCTCTTCTTCGGAACGCGATAACGCGATAATCGCGCAGCCTTCGCTGCGCTCATCTGTTTGGCGTGTGACTTCGCTCACGCCGCAGTAGAATGACTATCGCGGGATGGAGCAGCGGTAGCTCGTCGGGCTCATAACCCGAAGGTCGCGCGTTCGAATCGCGCTCCCGCAACAGACGCAGCGGCAC
>JALYLT010000358.1 GCA_030774095.1 Chloroflexota bacterium | reverse complement strand
GCTATCCGCACGTCTTCCGCTCCGGCATCTTCCGCGTCGCCGAAGATGACGGGGAGCTCGTCGCGATCTGTCACGCGATCGTTCGCGGACCACTGTGGTTCCTCTCGGGCTTCTGGACACGCCCCGACCGGCAGCGGAGTGGCATCGGTGGCCGATTGCTCGGCGAGGTGTGGGACGAAGGACGTGCGCGCGGCGCATCGATCTTCTTCACGTGGTCGTCGATCGACATCACCGCGATGGCCAGCTACCTCCGGCGCGGCATGCTTCCGGGCTATCCGATCCTGAACTTCGTCGGGGAGCCGGCACTGGCGACACCCGATGCCTCCGACGTCGCACCGGTCACGCTCGAGATGACATCGGCGCTCGATCGCGACGTGATGGGGACGACTCGCGAGATCGATCATGGCTTCTGGCAGACCGAGCCCGGCCGGATCGGACGCGCGGTCGTGCGAGACGGGAGACCCCTCGGTTACTACTACGTGCGCGCCGGTACGATCGGCCCGGCGGCGTGGTCGGCGAGCGCCGACGCCGGCGCGGTCCTTGGTCGAGCTCTCGCTGACGCGCACGAGCAGTCGGCGATCGTGCGACTGCGTGCCCTTGGCACGAGTCACGACACGATCCGGTTCGCCCTTGCACGCGGACTGCGGCTCGCGGGCTATTCCCATTTGCTGACGACCGCGCCTTTTGGCCACCTGGAGCGTTACGCGCCGTCGGGTCCGACGCTGTTCTGACGCCGATCTTCTTAGCGAACACTTAGCACGAATCATCCTTCCGGCGTGTAAGGTCGGACGAACACACCGCGGAGGAACCGATGATCTCCCGATACCTGTCCCGCCTCGCCATGCCGCTCGCGACCGCGAGCCTGCTGTTCGCCGCATGCGGCGGGGCCGCCACGCCAACGACCGCGACCACTTCGCCGACCGTGGTCGCGACGACATCGTCGCCCACGCCAACGGCGAGCGCGGCGACGACGAACACGAACACGGTCGCCACCGGAACGTGGACCGTGAGCGATACGTCGAAGGCCACCGTGCGCGTGCGCGAGCAGCTGGTGGGCGTGAACCTTCCCTCGGATGCGGTGCTCGTCGCGACCGGCGCGACCGGAACGTTCATCGTGAAGGACGACGGCACGTTCTCGTCCGACTCGAAGATCACGTTCGACCTCACCACGCTCGCGAGCGATCAGCGCGACCGTGACAACTTCGTGAAGATGGACACGCTCCAGACCCGTCAGTTCCCCAAGGCGGAGTTCGTTCCGACAAAGACGAGCGGGCTCACGCTTCCGATGCCGGCGAGCGGTGAGTTCACCTTCAAGCTCACGGGTCTGATGACCATCCACGGCACGACCAAAGAAGTGACCTTCGACGTTTCGGCGAAGCGCAGCGGTAACGAGCTCACAGCGACGGCCACCGCCGCCCCCACCTGGAAGTTCGCCGACTTCGGCATGTCGGCACCGTCCGTGCCGTTCCGTGTCGTGAGCGTGGTCGACGAGATCCGCGTCGTCGTCGACCTCGTCGCAACGCTGAAGGCATAGAACTGAAGAAGGCTAAAGAGAGATGAAAGAGAAGAACACGCTCGACACCGACGACGCGCAGGTCGGCCGCATCCTGAGCCGCAGGGAGGTCCTCGCGCTCCTCGGTGGATCGAGTGTCGCGCTCCTGGCCGCGTGCGCTCCCGGTGCGCTCACGTCGGCGTCACCGACGACGGCAGCGCAGCAGACGAGCGCTGCGGCGACGACGGCAGCTGCCTCGTCCGCCGCCACTGTCTTGCCGTCGTGCATCGTGCGCCCCGCACTCACTGAAGGGCCGTACTTCGTCGACGAGAAGCTCGATCGCTCGGACATCCGCTCGGATCCCGCGACCGGCGCCGTCCGGCCCGGCGCCCTCCTGACACTCAACTTCCTCGTCTCGCGCGTCAGCGGCAGCGCGTGCACCGCACTCAGCGGCGCGGTCGTCGACGTCTGGCACTGCGACGCGCTCGGCGCGTACTCCGATGTGGACAGCGCGCGTGGACAGAAATTCCTGCGTGGCTTCCAGACCACCGACGCGTCGGGCAGCGCGAAGTTCACCACGGTCTATCCCGGCTGGTACCAGGGCCGCGCTGTGCACATCCATTTCAAGATCCGACCGACGGCGTCGAGCGAGTTCACCTCGCAGCTCTTCTTCGACGACGCTCTGAGCACGCAGGTGTTCGCGCAGACGCCGTACTCGCAGAAGGGAACGCAGGGCATCACGCGGAACTCCGCCGACAGCATCTTCCAGCAGAGCGGCGGCAAGCTGACTCTGAACGTGACAAAGAACGGCGACGCGTACGCCGCGACGTTCGACATCGGGCTCGCGAGCTGAGACCGACTTGCAAGGGGGGTTGCAGGGGGTTCTCCCCCTGCGATAAGAAGGTACTGCCCCGTTAGGCCGAAACGCAGCGTGCGGCGAATTCGCCCGTTATTCGCTGCGATGAAGCACTCAGACGTCACCGAGATCCTTTCGCCCTCCGGTCGCGACATCGGCGCGGTCGTGGCGGGACGCTACCGGCTCGCCGCACACATCGGCGCGGGCGGCACCGCCGACCTATGGCGCGCGTACGACGAATCGCGCGGGCGCGCCGTCACCGTGAAGATCCTCCGCGACC
>JALYLT010000357.1 GCA_030774095.1 Chloroflexota bacterium | reverse complement strand
TGGTGCTCGCAGACCCGCATCGCGTCGTCGTCACCGGACCGTCGCAGCTGTACGGGACGGATCTGCGCAGCCCCGACATCCGTGCGGGCATGGCGCTCCTGGCGGCCACGCTGTGCGCCAAGGGCCAGAGCGTGATGAGCAACGTGGAGCAGATCGACCGTGGCTACGAAGATCTCGACATGCGCCTGCGGGCGCTGGGCGCCAAGATCGAACGCGCCGCGTGAAGTCGCTCGCGACGCACCTCGAGTGCTCGCGCGGCGGCGAGGACTTCCAGCTCGACACCCTGCAGCAGACCTGCACGAACGACGGTGGTCCGCTACTGGTCCGCTACGACATCGAGAAGGTCCACGAGGCGATGCAGCGTGAGATCCTCGCGCGGCGGCCCGCGAACATGTGGCGCTACCGCGAGCTGCTGCCGATGGACGATCCCGCGCATGTCGTGACGCTGGGCGAGCCGATGACACCGCTCCTCGACGCTCACCGCATCGGCGAGGAGCTCGACATCTCGAACCTGCGCGTGAAGGACGAGGGCCTGCTCCCGACGGGAACGTTCAAAGCGCGGGGCGCCGCGGTCGGCATCACTCGCGCGCTCGAGCTGGGCGTGAGCACGATCGCGCTCCCCACTGCGGGAAACGCCGGCGCGGCCTGGGCCGCCTACGGCGCGCGCGCGGGCATCCGTGTCGTGGTTGTGATGCCCGAGACGACGCCGCAGACGATCGTGCGCGAGACCACGTCGTACGGCGCCGAGGTGTATCTCGTGCCCGGCTCGATCGCGGATGCCGGCGCGGTGGTAAAGCGCACGTGCCTGGAGCGCGGCTGGTACGACGCGTCGACGCTGAAGGAGCCGTACCGCATCGAGGGGAAGAAGACGATGGGCTTTGAGCTCGCCGAACAGCTCGAGTGGACGCTGCCCGACGTCATCGTCTATCCGACCGGCGGAGGCGTCGGCCTCATCGGGATGTGGAAGGGATTCGAAGAGCTGCGGGAGATCGGCTGGATCGCCCGCGACGACGTGCCGCGCTTCGTCTCCGCCCAGGCCGCCGGCTGCGCGCCGATCGTCCGTGCCTTCGAGGAGGGCGCCAGCGAATCGCAGCCTTGGCCCGACCCGCAGACCTTCGCCGCCGGCCTGCGCGTGCCCAAGGCCCTCGGCGACTTCCTCGTCCTCCGCGCGCTGCGCGAAAGCGCGGGCATCGCGCTCGCGGTCACGGACGACGAGATGCGCGACATGATGCGGCTCGTCGGCACGATGGAGGGAATGCTGGTGTGCCCGGAAGGCGCGGGCGCGATTGCCGCTGCCGCGAAGCTGCGTCGCGACGGCTGGATCCACGACGACGAGAGCGTCGTCGTGTTCAACACGGGCAGCGGGCTAAAGTACGCGGAGTCGTTGCAGGGTGAGGCCGCGCGGAGGCTGGATGCTGGTGCGCTGCCGGACGCCTAACGGAAGGACGTGAGCTTGCGCGCCACCACGCGACCGATGGGCGTGCGACGCGGCATCCTCGGCGGCACGATCCTGGTCGCCGTCGGAGCGCCGTTCCTCCTCCAAGCGCTTTCTCCATATCTCAACCTCAATATCGCGAACGCGGGCGCCTATCTGTTCGTCGCGCTTGGCGCCGCGTTTCTGGCGGCGTGGTACGTCGGCACGCGGCAGTACGTCTACATGGTCCCGGCCGCGGTGCTCATCGGATTCGGACTCGGCCTCGTGATCCCGACCTGGCTGCCATTGCCGGTGGAGGCGGCCTCGCCCATCTTCCTCGGCTCGCTCGCGGTCGCGCTCGCGATCGTGTTCCTCTTCTACACCGACCATCGCGGACTGCTCGTCCCCGCCGGGCTTCTCGCGATCGTCGCCATCGCCGACATCTTCGGTCTGCATCTGCCGCAGGAAATGCAGCCGTTCTTCGTGCCGATCGTGCTCATGGCCGTCGGCGTCTACATGCTTGTCGAGCGCTGAGCAGGACCTCTTACATCGCCTGCGCTAAGACGAGCGTGTGGCCGACGTTTCCCTCGGGCACGAAGCGATCCCAGACAGGCGCGAGCGCGGCCTCGGTGAGCCACGCGAGATACGTCGCTCGGTCGGCATGGTCCCAGAACATCGCAGCCCCGAAGTAATCTTCGATCCCCGTCCAGCGCTCAAAACCGACGATCGCGAGTAGGTAGCCGCCCGGGCGCAGCCAACGACGGATCTTTGCGATCAGGTTCCGCTGATCCTGAAGGGGGACATGGATCAGCGCGTAAAAGGAGACCACCGCATCAAACCGTGCTGGCGCGTGTTCCCACGTGACCATATCTGCCTGCTCGAAGGTAGCTCCGGGTACGAGCTGGCGGGCGCGTTCGATCTGCACTGCGGATATGTCCAGCCCGAGCACGTCGAACTTCTTCTCGGTCAGCAGCTTGGTCGCGGGAACGCCGGCGCCGCATCCAAGATCGAGGACTTTGGCGCGCGGCGCCAGTAGCTGCGCCAAGACATCGACCCATCCCTCGTACTGGTCCGGACCTGCGTCGGTACCGTGGTTGACCGCGCCTTCATCGTCGCGGTATGCGCGAGAGATAGCGTCGTACCCGCGGCGAACAAGATCGCGCTGGCTCGCCCTCAGGATCTCATTCGCGTCGGCCATCACCGGGTCAGACCGACTTG
>JALYLT010000356.1 GCA_030774095.1 Chloroflexota bacterium | reverse complement strand
GCAGGTTGCAGTTCACGACGAAGGTCAGGTTGTCGAGACCCTCGCGCGCCGCGAGATGCAGCGCGCCCAGCGACTCGGGCTCGTCGCATTCTCCGTCTCCGAGGAAGCCCCACACGCGCTGCGTGCTCGTGTCCCTGATCCCGCGGTTCTGCAGGTAACGGTTGAAGCGAGCCTGGTAGATCGCGGTGATCGGCCCGAGTCCCATCGACACCGTCGGGAACTCCCAGTAGTCGGGCATGAGGCGTGGGTGCGGATACGAGGAGAGGCCTTCGCCGGGTTTGGTCTCGCGTCGGAAGTGATCGAGCTGGCTCTCCTTCAGGCGGCCCTCGAGGAACGCACGCGCGTACATCCCAGGGGATGCGTGTCCTTGATAGAAGACTTGATCGCCGTCGCCGCCGTCATCCTTGCCGCGGAAGAAGTGATTGAAGCCGACCTCGTACAGCGTCGCCGAAGACGCGTACGTTGCGAGATGGCCGCCGATTCCCTCGTAGTGATGGTTCGCGCGGACGACCATGGCGACCGCGTTCCAACGGATGAATTGCCGGATGCGATGCTCCATTTCCTCGTCGCCGGGAAAGTCGGGCTCCTGCTCGGGGGAGATCGTGTTGATGTAGCGCGTCTGCGTGAGCGGTGGGAGGCCCACCTGGAGCATGCGTGCGCGCTTGAGGAGCTTGTAGAGGACGAAGCGCGCTCGCTCGGGACCCCCTTGCTTGACGAGAGCGTCGAGTGACTCGATCCACTCGTCGGTCTCGGCCGGATCGACATCGGGGAGCTGTCGCTTGAACTCGTCGAAGACTTCGTGCATCCGAAATCAAAGTGTACCGGCGCGAACCGTGGTGGCGATCGACCAAGCCGCGGCATGCCACACTGACGGCATGCCGGACGAATCTCGATCGCCGCGACGCAGGTCGCGCGGCGGACGGCGCCGCGGGGGGCGTCCACAGCAGGCACCCGCACAACCGGAGCGCGCGCCGGCGCAGCCCGAGCGTGCGCCGGCGCTGCGCAATCCTCGTCGTACGCCTGCCCGTGACGCGCGCGCGGAGCGACGACCAACGACAGGGCGCGGCAGTCGTGCCCGACCGATGCGCGCGGCGGATGAGATCCGCCCAGCGACCCCCTGCGTGATCCTCCTCGACCTTCGCGAGGGCGAGCCCGACCGCACCGGGCAGGCCGCGAGCTTTGAGGGCTTCTTCGACTTCGAGACCGGCGAGCTCCGCCGGGCCGGCACCGGGATCCCGCGCCTGCGGCTTGGCGAGGAGCGCCTCTGGGGCTTCGAGTGTTGGTGGCGCCTCGATCCCCAGCGCGGCGGCCTTACGGACGGGGATCGGACCGAACTCGAGGATTCCAAGCGCTTGCTGCGTGGCCTGATGCGGGACGCGCGGCGCTCGCAACGCGTCCCGCGCTGACGACGGAACGTCATAGTCCCCCGATAGGGGTACTAGCCCGTATTCGGTACGGACGGTTTACCCCGGCCTGACTTCCCGCGGTGTGTCTGCGCGCCCACAGTGCGCAGAGGCGACGTGCCGCTGTGGGGTGGCACGCGGGGAGAGAGGTCGGGCTATGGGGCTCCTACGGATCCGTTTCTGGCAGAAGGTGCTCGGGGCGCTGCTCTGCGTTGGGATCATCCCCGTGGCGCTCGTGAGCATGGTGTCGATCCAAACGACGCGTCAGGATCTGACCACCCTCGGCGTCACGAACATCCAGCAGCGCTCGACCTCGACCGCCAGCGCGATCGACGCATACCTGCAGAGCCGGCTCGGCGACATCGTCCTCGTCGGCAAGCTCCCGGACATCATCCGCTTCGGGCAGAACCTGAAAGATCCCGCTGCGAAGGCGGCCGCGCGCGTGGCTCTCTCCGCCGCGGCCGCCCGCTCGCCTGAATACGAATCGGTCGCGGTCGTCGACCCCGATGGGACGATCGTCGCCGCGTCGATCCTCACCGACGAGGGCACCAGCGTGAAGTTCCGCGAGTACTTCACGACGGCGTTCAAGGGGACGCCGTACATCAGCGACCCGAGCTACTCGGTGATCACGAACAAGCCCGCTCTCTTCTTCTCCTCGCCGGTGAAGGACGGCGACAAGGTGCTCGCGGTCGTCCGCACGCGCGTCAACCTGGCCGCGGTCTGGGACGTCGTCGAGGGTGACCTCGGCGCCGTGGGCGAAGGCGCTCACGGATTCCTCGTGGACGACTACGGCATCCGGCTCGCGGTCTCGGAGACCAAGGGTCATCGCGATCTGGCCGAGTCGCTCATCTACAAGCCGATCGCGCCCATCGACGATGAGACGGTGAAGAAGCTCGTCGCCGACAAGCGCTTCGGACAGAAGACGCCGGAGCAGCTCGTCATCGATCCGCTGCCCACGCTCAAGACGGCGCTCGACAAGCTGCCTCGCGGCATCACTACGTCGGCGCAGTTCTCGTTCGGCTCCGCCTCGACCGAGCAGCGCGGCGTCGTGACCCGGCTCACGGCCAAGCCCTGGGCCTACATCCTCGCCGTGCCGATCGCCACATACACGAAGGCCGCCGACGACGCGACCGTGAACGCGATGAGCATGGTCATCGTCGGCCTGCTCCTGTCGTTCGTCATCGGCGTGCTCCTCACTCGTTCGCTCGTGCGTCCACTGCGGCGCCTCGTGG
>JALYLT010000355.1 GCA_030774095.1 Chloroflexota bacterium | reverse complement strand
CCGTGACGACGTGAGGCGCGTGACGCGCCTCGTCCAGCGCTGTTGCGGTCGTGCGGAAGATGTACGCGGCCGGTCGCATCGCGAGCGCGATCGCCGGGAGGATCAGGTGCTGGTCGACTCCGAACCCGCCTGACACCGGCGCCAGCAGGCGCTGCGTGCGCAGGTACACGAGGATGACGATGAGCTGAAGAAGCATGGCCCAGAAGAAGGAGGGCAGCGACGCGCCGACCGTACCGACGGCCCAGGCCGCGGCGCGCACGATGCCCCAGCGCGAGAACGAGAACGCAGCGCCGGCGACGACGCCGATCGCGATCGCGGCGGCGAGCGCCGCCCCGAGCAGGATCGCGCTGCGGCTCACGGCGGTCCAGAGCGCCTCGGCGAGCGTGAGTCCCTGGAATGGCGCGCGACCGGCGAGCAGCAGTCCGAGCGTCAGATCGCCGAGCGGGGCCGCCTTGATCGAAAAGTCGGTGATCCACACGACCAGCAGCGCCGTGGCGACGAGTGAGACGAGGCCCCACAGGAAAGGTCGGCGGCTGGAGGGTGGCACGTCCTTTAATACATCCGTCGGGCCGTAACGGGTCCGGTCAGAGCACCGTAGCGGTGAAAGGCCTGCGTCCGCTGACGAAACGCTCAAGGGACAGGTCGGTGATGTCGATGGTGTGCGCGCGCCCGTCGAGCATCTCCTCGACGACGAGCTGCGCCGTCGCGGGCGTGTGCATGAACCCGTGCCCGGAGAAGCCCGCCGCGATGTAGAGACCCGCGACTCCGGGCACCGCACCGACAATCGGGTGGTGGTCGGGCGTCATCTCGTAGTAGCAGGACCACGACGACGTGACGCGCAGGTCCGCGAAGAGCGGATGGCGCCACGCCGCGCGCGCGCGGACCCAGGGCTCGAGCGACCGCGGAACGACGAGCGGCGCGAACTCGCCCGGGACGAAGGCGGAGGGCGGCGCGCCGGGCCCCTTCTCCACACCACCGTCGCTCGTGAGGTTCGGCATGGCGAAGCGCTGCGCGGCGCCCTTCGGCCTGAAGTGGAAACCGGACTCCCATTCGATCGTCATCGGAACGCGCGACAGCGCCGGGTACGGGCGCGACTCCATGATCGACCGCGCGTAGGGCCAGATCGGGACCGCAACGCCGGCGGTCGCGGCGAGCGAGGCCGTCCAGCAGCCGGTCGCGAGCAGGACGCGCTCACACGCGATGACGCCGTCGGAGGTCCGCACACCGGTCACGCGATCGCCGTCACGGACGATCTCCAGCGCGGCGACACCTTCGCGGATCTTCACGCCGCCGAGCTGCGCCGACGCCGCGAACCCCGCGAGCGCCTCGATCGGATCGCCGTAGCCGTCCTCCGCGCCGAAGCGGCCGCCGACGAGATCGTCGGTGCGGATGCCCGGCACCAGCCGCTCGATCTCGGACCGATCGACCATCTCGACGTTCACACCGACGCGCTCGTACAACGCGATCGGCTCGCGGAGCTGAGTCAGGCCTTCGGGTGTCTCGGCGATGAAGAGATAGCCGCGTTGCTGGAAATCGTGCCGCGCGCCGGTCCGGTCCTCGAACGAGCGCCAGAACGCGACAGCGAGCTTCGAGAGACGCACGTCCAGCTCGTCGACGAATTGATGTCGGATGCCGCCGAGGCCGCCCTTGCTGGTCCCCTGCCCGAGCTGATCACGCTCGAGCAAGACGACATCGTGCTCGCCGCGTTCGGCGAGGAAGAACGCGGCGGCGCACCCGACGACACCGCCGCCCACGATGACCGTCGAGGCGCCGGCTATTCCGCCACCTCTTCGTAGCGGAGCTTCCCGTCCTTGTCGGCGATCCGTCCGAAGCGCGGCAGGTCGTGCGTGAACGCGACGAGCCATTTCTCCGATACAGCCCGCGGGAGGATCACCTTCTTCGCGGCGAGCGTCTCGAGCGGGTACAGATCGAACGCCGGGATCCACGGCAGCCGCAGGTGATGGCGGTCGGGCATGAAGTCCGACGAGAAGAACATCGTCGCGCCGGCATCGCTCACGCGCACCGTCTGCGTGCCGCGGGTGTGTCCCGGCACGCGGTCGAGACGGATCCCGGGGAGTATCTCCACGCTCTCGTCAATGAGCTCGAGCTTTCCGGTGGCCTCGAGCGGCGTGTAGTCGTCGGCGAAGTACGAGCCGCGCGTGCGCTCGTTCGGCGCGCTCGCGTCGACCCACTCGAGCCGTTGGAACACGTAGGACGCTCGGGGGAACGTCGCGACGATCTTGTCGCCGTCGCGGTAGGTGTTGCCGCCGGCGTGATCGAAGTGCAGATGCGTGTTCACGACGAGCGTGACCTCATCCGGCCGCACGCCGCGGCGCGCAAGCTCGTCCAGGAGCCGCGGCGGGCCGTCGATCCCGAAGATCTCTTTCGAGCGCTCCGTGAGCTTTGGTCCCGCGCCCGTCTCGACAACGACGACGTTGCCCGCGCCGTCGCGGATGAGCAAACAGTTCATGTCCATCGCGACCCGATTGCGGTCGTCCGCGGGCTTTTCCCTCTCCCACAGCGCTTTCGGAACGATGCCGAACATCGCGCCGCCGTCGAGCCGGAAGATGCCGTCGCTGAAGATCTCGACCTGGAAACGACCGACGCGCACGACAAGGCAGTATGAGAGAGGTGGACG
>JALYLT010000354.1 GCA_030774095.1 Chloroflexota bacterium | reverse complement strand
ATCCAGCGGCTTCCGGTCGGGGTGGCGGTCGTCATCCAGTACACCGCGCCCGTCCTGCTCCTCATCTGGGCGCGTTTTCGTGGACGCAGGGTCGGCAGCCGCCTGTGGCTCGCGGCGGCCCTCGCGCTCGTCGGTTGCTTCTTCGCCGCGGGCGCCTACGACGCTGCGCTCTTCCAGCTGAACACCGAGGGCGTTGCGTTGTCGGTCCTGTCCGCGTTCATCTTCGCGCTGTACTTCTCTCTGGCGGAGCGGATCCTGAAGCGCTACGACACGCCGACGCTTCTCATCTACGGCTTCGGCTTCGCCCTTCTCGCGTGGGCGATCTACCGTCCGCTCTGGACCCTCCCGTGGACGACAACGTCGGGCGAGATCTACCTGCTGCTGCTCGGCGTGCTGATCGTCGCGACGGTGATCCCGTTCGGACTGACCCTTGCTGCGGTGAAGCTCATCCCCGCCGCGCGCGTCGGGCTGACCGCCACGATCGAGCCGGTGGTCGCCGCGATCGCGGCGTTCCTGGTGCTCGGTGAGCAGCTCGCCCTGCCGCAGATCGCCGGCGGAGCGGTCGTGGTGGTCGCGATCCTTATCGCGCAGAGCCTCCGGCCGACTGCCGACAGCGTCTGAGCGCGTGGGAAAGCTCTATCTCGTCGCGACGCCCATCGGAAACCTCGAAGACGTCTCGCAGCGCGCGCTGCGCATCCTGCAGGAAGCGCACATGGTGGCCTGCGAGGACACGCGGCACACCCAGATCCTTCTCCGCAAGCATGAGATCCGCGCGAAGCACCTGACCGCATACACGGAGTTCAACCACAAGCGCCAGGTCGTGGTGCTCGTCGGGCAGCTCGATCGTGGCTGGGACGTCGCGCTTGTCTCTGACGCTGGCACGCCCGCACTCTCGGACCCGGGCGAGCAGCTCGTGCGCGCGGCGATCGCTGCGGGGCACGAGGTCGTGGCGATACCGGGACCGGCGGCGGCGATCGCGGCGCTCGTCGCGTCCGGCCTCCCTACACGCGAGTTCACGTTCGTTGGGTTCGTCGAGAAGAAGAGCGGGCCACGGCGTCGCCTGCTCGAGCGTCTCATCGCGGAAGGCCGCACGGTCGTGCTGTACGAGAGCCCGTACCGCGTCGCCGATCTCCTCGCGGACCTCGCCGCTGTGGCGCCGGCCGCGTCGGTGGTCGTCGCGCGTGAGCTCACGAAGATCCACGAAGAGCTGGTGCGCGGCAGCGCGTCGGAGCTCGCGGCGCGCTTTGCCGAGAAGGCGCCCAAGGGCGAAGTAACGGTGGTGTTCGCACCGAGCAAAGGCCTGCTGACCCCGCCCACCGAGTAGGGCGCTGGGCCTAAACTCGCGCCAACACGACGCGGGGAGGGTGCTATGAAGCTCGGCCTGCCTACGTTCCTATTCCGCACGACGTCTGTGATGATCGTCGCGGCGCTCGCGGTATCTGCGTGCACGAGCACGACGACGCCACCCGGAGCATCGACAGCTCCCTCCGCGGCGGCGGCCGGGCCGGTATCGGGCGGCACCGTGACGATCCCGATCGGCGCGGATCCAACGCTGAACCCTTGGAGTCCGAACGCCTTCGTGGAGTCGCTCTTCATCAACCGCGCGATCTTCGAGGGACTCACGAAGCCGGGCAAGGACCTCGCACCGGCAGCGGATCTCGCCGAGAGCTGGACGATCGCGCCCGATGGCCTGAGCTGGACGTTCAAGCTCCGCAGCGGCGTGAAGTGGAGCGACGGCAAACCTTTCACGGCCGATGACGTCGCGTTCACGTTCAACGACGTCGTTCTCAAACCCGACCTCGGCGCGCAGAACAGGGCCAGCTACGCGGCGGTCAAGAGCGTCACGGTCGTCGATCCGACAACCGTGCGCTTCGACCTGACCCGGAAGTTCGCGGCCTTGGCGTCGTTCCTCGCATACAACGCGGGCATCCTGCCGAAGCACGTGCTGTCGGCCGACCCGCTGAAGACCACCACGTTCAACAAGGGGATCCCGGTCAGCACCGGGCCGTTCAAGGTCGAGAAGTACACATCAGGCCAAAGCGTCTCCCTCGTGCCCAACGAGAATTACTTCGGTCCGAAGCCGTTCCTCGACAAGGTCGTGTTCACCGTCGTGGCGGATCCGAACACGCAGGTCGCGCAGGCGCTCTCTGGTGACCTGCAGATCATGATCTTGGACAACAAGGCAGCGGTGGACCGCATGAAGAGCGCGGCTGGCCTGGTCGTGGTGGCACGGCCGCTGGTGCAGTACTACTGGCTCTCGCTCAACCAGACCGACAGCCGCTTCACCGACGTGCGCGTCCGTCAGGCGTTCGTTTACGCGATCGACCGCCAGGCGATCATCAAGTCGGTCGAACTCGGGTACGGCTCCATCGCGAACAGCCCGATCACGCCGGCCCTCGCGGCGTACTACGACCCCTCGCTCGCGTCGAAGTACCCGTACGACCCGGCGAAAGCGACGGAGCTGCTCAAGGCGGCCGGCTGGACGCCGGGCGCGAATGGTGTGCTTCAGAAGGACGGCAAGCCATTCCAGTTCACGATGGATGTCGGACAGCGCGGCGTTCTCGAGCCGGTCAACGCACTCATCCAACAGGACCTGAAGAAGGTCGGCGTCGTCGTCGACCTGAACACGATGGAGTGGAACTCCTACATCCAGAAGGACGT
>JALYLT010000353.1 GCA_030774095.1 Chloroflexota bacterium | reverse complement strand
CGTGGCCACCGACAACGTGGACCCCACGATGCTCGCCTGCAGTGCCGGATCCGGCTCACTCCTACCGGACGGCGCGAACACGATCACCTGCGTCGCCGCCGACGCGGCGGGTAACTCGACCTCAGCGACGTTCGTCGTGACCGTCCTCGGGGCGGCTGATCAGCTGGCCCTGTTGCAACAGGCGGTCATTGACCTCGGCATCGCGTCCGACGCGCAGGACGGCCTGCTGGATAAACTCGCGGCCGCCAAGAGATCGCTCGACGACGCACACCAGCGCACCGCCTGCAATCAGCTTGATAGCTTCAAGCGCCAGGTACGTGCCCAGTCTGGAAAGGCGATCGCAGACACTTCGGATCTCCTGCGCCGTCAGGCCGAGATCCAAGCGGCTCTCGATTGCGTTCCAAGCAGCGCACTTCCCGTCCTTCTCGGGCCAGGCGCGGTTGTGATCGCGGAGACATCGCCTGGCACCGCGAGCGCGACGATCCTCTTCACCGGACCCTCGGACTCCGTATCGTGCGCACCCACATCCCCGGCGTCGCTCGGTGTCGGCACGACCACGACGACGTGCGAAGCAGCCGGCCCCACAGGCACCACCACGGTCATGTTCGACGTGACGGTGGTCGACCGTGAAGCGCCAGTGCTGACAGTTCCCGCGGATATCACCGTGACAGCACCGTTCGGATCAGCGTCGGCGCCCGTGACGTACACGGCTACGGCGACTGACAACGCAGGCCCACCGACGATCACCTGCGTCCCTCCTTCCGGAAGTCTGTTCCCTGGCGGAACGACCACTGTTAGTTGCACGGCGACGGATTCGTCTGGCAACACGTCGACGGGCACCTTCAACGTGACGGTCAACGTCGGCAGCGCCTCGATCCGCGGCCGGGTCACGGACCGCGCGACGGGCGCTCCCATTGCAGGCATCACCGTCTCGGCGTACGACGCGACCGCGCCATGCTGCGCGACCTTCATCCTGCTCGGGAGCGCCCAGACCGACGCGAATGGTGAGTACCGCGTCGCGCTGACGCGGATCGCATCGGTGAAGGTCCTCTTCAACTCACCGGACCCGACCGGCCCCGCCTACATCGAGCGGTGGTGGAGCGACAAGGCCGACATCGGCACGGCCGGTGCGCTCTTCGTCAACCGTGAACTCACCAACGTCAATCAGAGTCTCGATGCCGGCTACCGGATCAGTGGCCGTGTCACCGACGCGGGCAACCCCGGTGTCGGCGTGCCGAACATCACCGTTGGCGCCCAGCCGAACTTCGGCTGCTGCTTCTACTTCACGAAGAGCGATGCCGACGGCCGGTACACGCTCGTCGTGAACGCGTGGACCTATCGCATCACATTCTTTGGGCCTGTCGGAACCGAGTTCCTGGCGCAGGCATGGAACGGCAAGATGAGCTTTGGCACGGCGAACCTCTTGACCGTTCCCTCGACGACTGTCGATCTGAGCGCGATCAACGCGGCGCTCATCCGCGGCATTCCGATCACGGGAATAGTGACCGATGCCACGACCGGATCCCCGATTGACCGCGTGGGCGTCGTAGCGACGTTCGAGGACCCGACATTCCCGTGCTGTCTCAGCTACTTCGCGGCGACCGGCCCCGACGGCCGCTACACCCTGTACGTCGGACCGGGTCGGCACAGCATTAACTTCCAGCCGCCGGGCCCGTACTTGTTTGAGTATTGGAACGACAAGCCGGACCGAACGTCGGCGAACATCATCGACGTCAGCGGTCCCACCCCAAACATCGACGCAGCCCTGGCCAAGGGTTTCCTCATCAGCGGGAGAGTCACTGACGCGATCACCGGCGGAGGTCTTGGATCCGCAGCGGTGACGATCAGCCCCATCACCGGTTCGGAGTCATTCATGGTCAAGCTCACGGACGGTGCCGGCTCGTGGTCAGCGACAGTCCGAGAGGGCACATACAAGATCGGGTTCAACGGGCCGTTCGGCACGGACTACGTTCTGCAGTACTGGAGCGGAAAGCCAGACTTCGCGACTGCCGACATGCTCGTCGTCAATGCGGCCCGATTGAATATCAACGCCGCCCTTGCGCGCGGATTCTCAGTGACCGGTCGCGTGACCGACGTCTCCGGCAACGCCCTGCCCGGCGCGAATATCTCGGCCGTCACGGCGGGCACCCTTCAGTTCATCGCGAGTGTCGCCGCCGGGGCAGACGGGAACTACACGCTGTTCCTCCCCGTCGGTGACTACGTACTCTCGTTCAGCCCACCGTTTCCCAGCGACTTGCTGCCCGAGTACTGGAACGACAAGGCTGATCAAGCTTCGGCCGACGTAGTCCACGTCGCAGGGCCGCTGAGCGGCATGAATGCGGTGCTCTCACCCACGAGATAGGGAAGCACTAGAGGCGGCCCCGGCTCGCAAACCCGCCGGGGCCGCCTCTCACCGGGAACACCCCGGTGGCGCCGGCAGCGATAGCGCGTTTGGCTATTGCATCAAAGCTTTTTTAGGATCGTTCACCGGATGGGCCTCACCAAGCTCGAGCATGCTGCGCAGGCTGTGTGCGACGTAGTCCGCATACTCGTCAAGGAGGGGCTGATCGAGCTCGTTCACGACGAGGCGCCACGAGAACGCGCGGCATGCTGCCGCGAGGATTAGCGCCGGCTGCAGGTCCGCGAGCAGCTGCGCGCGCGGCGC
>JALYLT010000352.1 GCA_030774095.1 Chloroflexota bacterium | reverse complement strand
GCGTGGTTCTGGAGCGTGCGGATCATCTCGAGACCGGTCCGGTCGCCGACATGCGCGAGCCGCGCGTACCGGTGACCGCCGAAGTCGCGCTGCAGGATGAGACCGTCCTTCGTGCGATCGAAGAGTGCGCCCCACTCCTCGAGCTCGAGAACGCGATCAGGCGCCTCCTGCGCGTGCAGCTGTGCCATGCGCCAGTTGTTCAGCAGCTTGCCGCCGCGCATGGTGTCGCGGAAGTGGACCTTCCAGTTGTCCTCCTTCCAGACGTTGCCCATCGCGGCCGCGATCCCACCTTCGGCCATGACGGTGTGCGCCTTACCGAGGAGCGACTTGCATACGAGCGCGGTCTTCACGCCCATCGCGCTCGCCTCGATGGCCGCCCGAAGACCAGCGCCGCCCGCGCCGATCACCACCACGTCGTAATCGTGGGTCTCGTACTCGGCCACTAGCTCCGTGCCTCGGCTCGACGCTTGATCGCGCGGAGCCACATCACGCGGATGAAGGCGCTGCCAAGATTGATGAGCCGCCAGTACGCCGCGAAGCGTTGCCGCGACCTTTCGTCGGTCGCGTAGACACGGGTCTCCGTCGAGACGTCGCAGCCGCCATCGGCGCGCGGCGTGACAGCGAAGTTCATCGTGGCGAGCGCATACCCGTCCCGCGCGGCCAGCGACGCGAATTCGTCAGCGTTCACCGGTCGCCGCGAGTGTGGCGGCGCGATCACGACGGTGCCGACGACGATCTCGCACGGGCTGTCGGCGAGTGTGAGGAACGACGTCCGCGTCGCCACATCGAGGAGTGGCATGCGCTCCGGCGCGTGGAGAATGCTCTCCGGCCCCGGACGGCCGAAGCGCCGCAGCCAGGTCAGCGTCCGGAACAGGAAGATCTCACCCGCGGTAACGTCCTTGATCGCGCGATGGGCGCGCTCTGGCGTGGTGCGCAGCGTTGTCATGTGGAACTCACGGAACTGCGCCGCGCCGATCACGAGATCCACCGCAGGTCGTTGATGACGCCCATCGCGACGAGCCGGATGTAGAGATCCGTGAGCATCACGCTGAACAGGCTGAACCAGGCCCAGCGTGAATGTCGCGCGTTCAACTGGTTGGCCCAGCTCCAGAGGCGGAAGCGCAGCGACTTCCCGTGGAACGAGTCGAGGTAGCCGCCGACGAGGTAGCGAGCGGCATGGCAGCCGAAGGTATAGCCGCTGAGCAGCACGACGTTGACGAGCATGATCAACGACCCCACACCGATGCCGAATCGCCCGTCGAAGTTGAAGGCCTGGAGCGCATCCCACCACAGGATCGCGAGCACCGGGATGGCGAGGTACAGCGCGTAGCGGTGGAGGTTCTGGAGCACCCATGGGAAGCGGGTCTCTCCGCTGTACTTCGCGCGCGCGTCCGGCACGGTGCACGCCGGAGGCGCCCAGAAGAACGCGCGGTAATACGAGCGGCGGTAGTAGTAGCAGGTGAAGCGAAACGCGAGGGGCGAGCCGACGATGAGAAAGGCCGGCGACAGGTTGTACCAGCTGCCGATGATCGGGAAAGTGGGGTGCACGCAGCCCGTCGTTAAGCAGGGCGAGTAGAACGGCGACAGGTACGGGTCGACGAAATAGTTCGCGTTCTGGATACTCACGACGAACGCATAAACGCCGAAGAGTCCCAGGACGAGCACGATCGTGAGCGGCTCGATCCACCACCAATCGTGTCGCTCGTGCGGACGCTGCCGGACGCTGGCCGTCGTCGTCGCCACCGTCTGCCACGGTAGGCATTCCGCTCCCGGCAGGCAAAGATATCGAAGCGCTCGTCACGATAGCCGTAGGCTATGGATGTGGAGCTTCATCAGCTTCGATACTTCGTCGCCGTGGCCGAGCAGCGGCATTTCACGAAGGCGGCACATGAGCTCTCGGTCGCTCAGCCCTCGGTCTCCAAGCAGATCCGTCGCCTGGAGGACGAGCTCGGCGCGCCCCTCTTCGATCGTATGCGCGGGAACGTCGCGCTCACGCCAGCCGGCGAAGCGCTGCTCCCTCTCGCGCGTCGCGTGCTCACCGACGTTGCCGGCGCCGAAAGCGAGGTCCGCGATCTCACCGGGATGCGCCGCGGACGCCTCTCGGTCGGCGCGACTCCGAGCCTCTCGACGACGCTCGTGCCGCCGGCGCTCGCGCGCTACCACCAGAGCTATCCCGGTATCGAGCTCGTTCTGCACGAGGCGGGCTCGCGCGACCTCGTCGGCGAGCTCGAGCGCGGAACGCTCGATATCGCGCTCGTGATCCTCCCGATGCACGACGACATCCTCGAGACGACACCACTGCTTCGCGAGGAGCTGGTGCTCGCGGTGCCGAAGTCACATCCACTCGCGAAACGGCGAAGCGTGTCGATCGCGGAGCTGCGCGGCGTGCCGCTGGTGATGTTCCGCGACGGCTACGACCTCCGCGCGACGACGGTCGCCGCGTGCCGGCGAGCCGGGT
Source organism: Chloroflexota bacterium (assembly GCA_030774095.1). Taxonomy (GTDB): domain Bacteria; phylum Chloroflexota; class Limnocylindria; order P2-11E; family P2-11E; genus CF-39. Next base: position 213 of record JALYLT010000352.1, on the reverse strand, counting down.
TCGAGCCGACGTTCGCGCTCGAGGGCGGCGAGATGGACGGCGTCCTCCGTCTCACGGCCGCGGGCGTGGGCGTCGCGGTGGTGCCGAGCCTCGTCGTCGAGCGCGGCGGACAGCTGCGCGCGGTACGCATCGCCAAGCCCGAGCTCACGCGCACGATCGGTTTCGCGCACCGGCACGACCGAAGGCTGACCCGAGCGGCGCAGGAGTTCATCA
>JALYLT010000351.1 GCA_030774095.1 Chloroflexota bacterium | reverse complement strand
GCGATCCCGCTCGCGCTGAAGCGCGCGGGACTCTCGCTCTCGGACATCAGCCTCATCGAGATGCACGAGGCGTTCGCCGCGCAGGTCCTCTCGACCTTCTACGTGCTCGAGAAGAACGGCGCGGGCCGCGTCGACGAGGACATCGTGAACGTCATGGGCGGCTCGATCGCGCTCGGGCATCCGTTCGGTGCGACGGGCGCGCGCCTCGTCACGACGCTCGCGAACGAGATGCGGCGCCGCGGCGTGCAGTTCGGCCTGGCGAGCGCGTGCGCCGCAGGCGGGAACGGCGCGGCGATCGTGCTCGAGCTCCTCGCGTGACCAGCGCGCAAGACGTCACGACGCGGATCACTCCACCAGCAATCGACATCGCGTCGATCAAACCCGCCGGCGCGCGCTTCGAGAACGGCGACATCGCGCGCATCGTGGTCGACCGGCCGACCGACAACGTGAACGCCATCGACCCGCCGATGATCGCCGCGCTCGCGCATGCGATCGACGACGCGCGCGCGGCGCGGCCGCGAGGTCTGATCATCGTGAGCGCGAAGCCGGACCAGTTCGTCGCCGGCGCGGACCTCACGATGCTCTCCAACTGGGCGTCCGCGGACGAGATCACCCGGGCCAGCCGCGAGATCCAGCGGATCTTCAACGACCTCGCGGCGCTCCCCTTCCCCACCGTCGCGGCGATCAACGGCAGCGCGCTGGGTGGCGGATACGAGCTCGCGCTCGCGTGCGACTGGCGCATCGCCGCCGATGCCCCGAGCGTGCGCGTCGGCCTGCCGGAGGTCTCGCTCGGTCTCCTTCCCGCGGCCGGTGGCACGCAGCGGCTGACACGGCTCATCGGTCTGCCGCGCGCGCTCGATCAGATCCTGAACGCGCGACGCAGCAACGCGCGCCGCGCGCTGCGGGCCGGCCTCGTCGACGAGGTCGTGCATCCCGCCGCGCTCGAGCGCGCCGCGCTGGATCGCGCGAGGACCGGCAAGAAAAGAAAGGTGCAGGGCGGCGCGTCGCTCGTCGACCGTGCCGCGACCTGGCTCACGCCGCTCCGCGCGTTCGCGCTGCGACAGGCGCGCTCAAGTGCGGTCGCCGAGACGAAGGGCCACTACCCCGCGCCGCTCAAGGCGCTCGAGGCGATCGCGGTCGGACTCGAGAAAGGCATGGCGGCGGGGCTCGAGGCCGAGGCGCGCCTGTTCGGGGAGCTCGCGACGAGCGACGTGTCGCGCAACCTCATCGCGCTGTTCCTGCTGGGTCTCGCGCAGCGGCGCGCGGCGTTCGAAGGCCTGCCGCGCGGCGAGGCGGCGACCGACATCGCGGTCGTCGGCGCCGGCCTCATGGGCTCGGGCATCGCGCAGTCCGCCGCGATCGGCGGCGCGACGGTGCGCATGCGTGACGTCGACACCAAGGCCGTCGCCCGCGGGCTCGAGGCCGTGCGCAAGCTCACGACCGACGCGGCGCGCAAACGCGTCATCGAGCGGCGCGAGAGCGGGCGCGTCATGTCGCGGGTGACCGGGACCACCGACTACTCGGGCTTCCGGCGCGCGGATCTCGTCATCGAGGCCGTTTTCGAGGACATCGCGGTCAAGCGCAACGTCATCAAGCAGCTCGAGGACATCGTCCGCGAGGACGCGGTGATCGCGACGAACACCTCGGCGCTGCCGATCTCGGAGATCGCGCGGGACGCGATGCATCCCGAGCGCATCGTCGGCATGCACTTCTTCTCACCCGTGCACCGCATGCCGCTGGTCGAGGTCGTGCGACCGGATAAGGCCGATCCCAGGGCGCTCGCGCGCGTCGTCGCAGAGGCCCAGGCGATGGGCAAGACCGCCATCGTCGTGAGCGATACGCCCGGCTTCTACACGACGCGCGTGCTCGGCTTCATGCTCGCCGAGGCGATGCTGCTGCTCGAAGAGGGCGCGCGCATCGAGGACGTCGACGGCGCGATGGTCGCGTTCGGCTGGCCGATCGGGCCGCTGGCGCTCACCGACGAGGTCGGCCTCACCGTCGCGCGGCACGTCGGCGAGACCGTCGCGGCGGCGCGCGGCATCAAGAACGGGCCGAGCGCCGTCCAGCGCCTCACGGACGCGGGCATGCAGGGCAAGCGCGGCGGGCGCGGCTTCTACCGCTACGACGGCAAGAAGCGCACGCCGAACCCCGACGTGTACGCGCTCATCGGCAAGACGCCCGGCGCGGAGTGGCACGACGCCGAGACCGCGCGGCGCCTCACGCTCCTCTTCGTGAACGAGGCGGCGCGCTGCCTCGACGAGGGCGTGCTGCGCTCGGCTGCCGAGGGCGACCTTGGCGCGGTCATGGGCGTCGGCTTCCCGCCGTTCCTCGGCGGCCCGTTCCGCTGGGCCGACTCCGAGGGTGTCGCGCTGCGCGATGACCTGAGGCGGCTCGCCGAACGCTACGGCGAGCGCTACACGCCGTCCGCGTCGCTCATGGAGGGGAGGCGCTTCTATGCCTAACTACTTCCTCGAGAACCCCGATCTCCTCACGACCTTCGATCGCATCGTGCGCTGGGACGAGATCGTCCCTGTCAGCGAGGGCACGGAAGCCGACATCGCGGACACCGTGTCCACCTGGCGCGAGGTCCTCTCCGTCGCGGGCGAGTACATCGGCAGCGAAGTGGCGACACGAGCGCGTCTTGTTGATGAGCTTGGCGTGATCCGCGACAA
>JALYLT010000350.1 GCA_030774095.1 Chloroflexota bacterium | reverse complement strand
AGCTGAAGGTCACTCCGAAACAGATCGCCGCGAACGCCATTCTGCAGTTGTCGTCACTCGAGCTCCAGGACGTCATCAATCAGGAGCTCTCGGAGAATCCGGCGCTCGATCTCGAGGAGCAGCAGGTGTGCCCGCTCTGCGGGCAGCCGCTTCCGGGTCGCGTCTGCCTCAACTGCTTCGGTCTCGCGAAGGCACCCCGTCAGAACGATCCTGAGACAGAGCCTCTCGAAGGCACGAGCCTCACGCAGCGCGACGATGACGGCGACGAATTCGATCCGGTCGTGCGCGCTGAATCGGAGCAGACGCTCGCCGAGTGGCTGTCGTGGAACGTGCGCGTGCTCTTGCCGGCGCGGTTGCTGCCGATCGCCGAGTACCTCATCGGCAACATCAACGAGAACGGCTATCTCGATCCCGGCGTCACCATCGAGCAAGCGGCGGAGACGATCAAGGTGTCGGTCGCGGACGCGATGCGCGCGCTGCGCGCGATCCAATCCGTGGAGCCGTGGGGCATCGGCGCGCGCGACGTGCGCGAATGCATGCTGATCCAGATGCAGCACCTCGAGGAGATCGGCGAGGAGGTGCCGCCGCACGCCCGAGAGGTCGTCTCCGACCATTTCCGCGAGCTGGGTGAGCACAAGTTCGGCGATGTCGCGCAGGCGCTGCACATCACGCGCGAAGAGGTCCAGGCCGCCTGGGACTACATAAAGGACAACCTCAACCCGCACCCGGCGCAGGGCTTCGCCGCCGGGCCGGACGGCACGAGCATCGGTGGCCGCGAGGTCGGCCTGCGCCCAGACGTGATCATCACGAAGTCGGAGAGCGGCCAGTACGAGGTCGAGGTCATCGAGTCACGGCGCTTTTCGCTGCGGGTGAACCCGGTCTACCGCCAGCTGATCATGCAGTTGCAGGCCGCGCGCAAGGACGGCACCCCAACGGTGCCGATGAACGACGACGACCGCCAGCACATCCGCGAGTACGTGACGCGGGCGAAGTTCTTCATCGACAACATCAACCAGCGCCGGCAGACGATCCTGCGGATCACCGAGGTCATCGTCGAGTGCCAGCTCGAATTCCTGGAGCGCGGGATCCAATCGCTGCGGCCGCTGACGCGCGCCGAAGTTGGGGAGCGCATCGGCATGCACGAGTCCACCGTGAGCCGTGCCACCGCCGGCAAGTTCGTGCTCCTTCCCAGCGGTCAGGTCGTCCCGTTCGCGATGTTCTTCACCGCGTCGCTCGGCACGAAGGACGTCATCAAAGAGATCATCGTCGCCGAGGACCGCGGGCGGCCGTTCTCCGACCAGGAGATCGTCGAGAAGCTCGCCGAGAAACATGGCATCAAGCTCGCGCGGCGGACGGTCGCGAAGTACCGCGAGGAGCTGCAGATCCTGCCCGCGCGGCTACGGAAGCACGCTTAGGGCGGCGGCGACTCTCTAGCTCTTGGCGGCGGTCTTGAGCGAGCTGTTCCCCTTGGGCGGCGCGTCCCCGAGGGTCTTCTTGATCTCATCCACCGCCGACGCCTCGACGTGGTAGCCGAACGAGGTACGGCGGACGCCCGGAAGATCCTTGCCCCGCAGCGCGTCGCGTAGCGCGTGCTCGCGCCAGCCGATCCGCTGGGCAAGCTCGCTCGTGGTCAGCCAGTCGCGGTCCTTGCTCTTCTGCTTCTCGGACGCGTCGGCCTTGGGTGCGCTCTTAGAGGCCTTCTGCGGTGGCACATCTCGAACGATACCCGGTTTGCGCGCCGCCGCCGTCCCGCCCTAAACTGCCGCCGAAGCGCTGCGGCCCCCTCCGTCGGGGCGGGCGCTTGCTTCTTGTAAATTCACTTTTCGTCGTAGCGGAGGGGCTCTTTGGACGCGCAACCCCTGCTTTGGATCGTTCCCATCTCCGGACTGGTCGCGGTCCTCGTGGCCGGCTACTTCGCGTACGACGTCCTCCGCTCGCCGATCGGAACGCCCGAGATGCAGAAAGTCGCCGGCGCGATCTACGTCGCGGCAGTCGCGTTCATCCAGCGGCAGTACCGCACGATCTTCCTCCTCGCGATCGCCGGTATGGTGCTCATCGGCCTCGTCATCTACTTCTTCGAGACGGCTCCGGGTGTCTCTGCGACCGAGCTCGCGATCCGCACATCGATCGCGTTCTTCGTCGGTGCGATGTGCTCGATGGCTTCCGGCATCGTCGGCATGTTCGTCGCCGTGAAGTCGAATCTACGGACGGCTGCCGCCGCGCAGCACAGCATCGGTGACGCGCTCCGGATCGCGCTCCGCGGGGGCGCGGTGTCCGGGATCCTCGTAGTCGGCCTCTCGCTCATCGGCGTGTTCGTCATGTTCATCGCCTATGGCGGCTTCCAGAAGCCGGACGAAGCGCCGTTCACCATCGTCGGCTTCGGCTTCGGCGCATCGTTCGTCGCGCTCTTCGCGCAGCTCGGTGGCGGCATCTACACCAAGGCCGCCGACCTGGGCGCGGACCTGGTCGGCAAGATCGAGGCCGGCATACCGGAGGACGACCCGCGCAATGCCGCGGTCATCGCGGACCTGGTCGGCGACAACGTTGGCGACTGCGCCGGACGTGGCGCGGACCTGTTCGAGTCGACGGCCGCCGAGAACATCGGCGCGATGATCCTGGGCGTCGCGATCTACGCCGTGACGCACAACGTCGCGTGGATCGTCTTCCCGCTGGTCGTCCGTGGCTTCG
>JALYLT010000349.1 GCA_030774095.1 Chloroflexota bacterium | reverse complement strand
GGGGCGATCGCCTGATGGCGCGCACTGGTCTGGGACGCGGCCTCGACGTCCTGCTCGGGCAGGCGCCCGCGAGCGGGACTTCGGCTGCGACTCTCCCGTCCGTCGGCACGACGGAGATCCCGCTCGAGCGCATTCGTCCGAATCCCCAGCAGCCGCGGAACAACTTCGACGCCGAGGGCATCGCCGAACTCGCCGCGTCGATCAAGCGGCATGGCGTGCTGCAACCAATAGTGGTATCTCGCGACCGCGATGGCTACGAGCTCGTCGCCGGCCACCGTCGAGTGCTCGCCGCGCGCGTCGCGGGAAAGACGACGATCCCCGCGGTCGTCCGTGACGACGTGCGCGACCGTCTCGAGCTCGCGCTCGTGGAGAACCTGCAGCGCGCCGACCTGAATGCCATCGAGACCGCTCGCGCTTACAAGCTGCTGATGGAAACGTACGACCTCACGCAGGAGCAGGTCGCCGAACGGGTGGGGAAGTCGCGTTCGCAGGTCGCGAACATGCTCCGCACGCTCACCGCGCCGCAGCCCCTCCAGGACGCCGTCATGGAAGGCAAGATCAGCGAGGGCCACCTGCGTGCTCTCTTGTCGCTACCTCTTTCGGATGCGCTGACAGCGCTCGCCACGGTCATCGCGCGGCAGCTCTCGGTCCGCGACGCCGAAGCGCTTGCGCGGAAGATGGTCCATCCGCCCAGGCGTGGACGTACGCGACCGCGTCTCCGCGGCGGCGACCCCGATCTCGCGCAGGTCACGAGCGAGCTCCGCGCTGCGTTGGGCACGAAGGTGGAGGTCCTGCGCGGCCGCAAGGGCGGTCGCATCGCGATCGATTACTACTCCGACGAGGACTTCGAGCGTCTCTATGAGCTCCTAGTTCGCGCCGGTCGCGCGTAGAGGAGAGCACGTGCCGGTCAAGAAGGACGACGACGGCGTGAAGACACAGAGCGGCGTGAAGGCCCTGAGCGGGAACGGAAGCAAGCCGCCCACGTCGTACAGCGCGAAGGACATCCAGGTCCTCGAAGGACTCGAGGCGGTGCGTCGCCGGCCCGGCATGTACATCGGCACGACGGACATCCGCGGGCTGCATCACCTCGTGCGCGAGGTCCTCGACAACTCGATCGACGAGGCCATGAACGGGACGTGCGACCGCATCGATGTGTGGATCCACAAGTCGAACGACATCACCGTCGCGGACAACGGCCGCGGGATCCCGGTCGACAAGCAACAGCAGACCGGTAAGTCCGCGCTCGAGGTCGTGCACACGATCCTTCACGCAGGCGGCAAGTTCGGCGGCGCCGGTTACAAGGTCTCGGGCGGTCTGCACGGCGTCGGTGTGTCAGTCGTGAACGCGCTGTCGACCGAGCTCGTCGTCGAGGTCCATCGCGACGGAAAGGTCTGGACCCAGACCTACGCACGCGGCAAGCCGACCGGGCCGGTGAAGACCGTCGCGAAGCAGCAGCTGCCGCCGCCACCGAGCATCGAGTGGAAAGAGCCGCGGCTCACCGGCACCGTCACGCGTTTCACGCCGGACCCCGAGATGTTCCCGATCATCGAGTGGGACATCGCGGTCATCGAGCAATGGCTTCGCGAGACCGCCTATCTCAACAAGGGCCTGTTCCTCACTTTGCGTGACGAGCGGAACGACACCGAGGCGAATTACTACTTCGACGGCGGCATCATGTCGTTCGTCCGCCACCTGAATCGGTCGCACGAGGCCCTCCACGCGAAGCCGGTCTACGCCGAGAAGACCTATGAGAACGACACCGTCGTCGAGGTGGCGCTCCAGTACAACGACAGCTTCGCCGAGCGCGTCTACACCTTCGCGAACAACATCAACACGATCGACGGTGGTGCCCACCTCACAGGCTTCCGCACGGCGCTCACGCGAACGATCAACGCCTACGCCCGCAAGACCGCTCAGCTGAAGGACGCGGACCCCAACCTCACGTCGGAAGACGTGCGCGAAGGACTGACCGCCGTCATCAGCGTCAAGATCAAGGAGCCGCAGTTCGAGGGTCAGACCAAGACACGCCTCGGCAACGCCGAGGTCGCGGGGCAGGTCGCCGCGGCCGTCAACGACGCGCTCGGCCAGTACCTCGAGGAGAACCCGAGCGACGCGCGTCGGATCGTCGACAAATGCCTCACCGCATTCCGCGCTCGCGAGGCGGCACGCAAGGCGCGCGACCTGGTCCAGCGCAAGGGCGCGCTCGACGGCGCGCTGCTTCCCGGCAAGCTCGCGGACTGCTCGGAGCGCGACCCGGAGAAGTGCGAGCTCTTCATCGTCGAGGGCCCGTCGGCCGGCGGCAGCGCGAAGGGCGGCCGCGACCGGCGCACACAGGCGATCCTGCCGCTCAAGGGCAAGATCCTGAACGTCGAGAAGGCGCGCGCGGACAAGATGCTCGGCAACGAGGAGATCAAGGCGCTCATCACAGCGCTCGGCACCGGCATCGGCGAGTACTTCGATATGAAGAAGCTCCGCTACGGGCGCACGATCCTGCTGTGCGACGCGGACGTCGACGGCTCGCACATCACGACGCTTCTGCTCACGCTGCTGTATCGGCACTTCCGCCCGCTCATCGAGGAGCGGCGCGTCTACCTCGGCCAACCGCCCCTGTACCGGCTGCAGCTCGGGAAGGATGTTCGCTGGGCCTACTCCGACAATGAGCGGGACAAGCTGATCAAGGACATGAAGCAGCAGGCC
>JALYLT010000348.1 GCA_030774095.1 Chloroflexota bacterium | reverse complement strand
GACGTGCACATCACGGGACCCCGTGACGCGATCGCGCTCGGGATCGGCATGATCCATCAGCACTTCATGCTCGTGCCTCCCCTCACCGTGGCCGAGAACGTCGTGCTCGGGGAAGAGCGCATGGGCCCGGTCCTGGCCGCTCGCGCGATCGAAGCACGCGTGCGTGAGCTCGAGGAGCGGTTCAAGATCGTCGTCGAGCCGAGCGCACGGATCGAGGACATCCCGCTCGGCCTGCAGCAACGCGTGGAGATCCTCAAGGTCCTCTATCGGGGGTCCGAGCTGCTCATCTTCGACGAGCCGACCGCGGTGCTGACACCGCAAGAGGTCGACGAGCTGTTCGCGATCGTTCGCAAGCTCCGCAGTGAGGGCAAGACCCTGATCCTCATCACGCACAAGCTGCGCGAGGTCCTCGCGGTCACCGACCGTATCAGCGTCCTGCGCGCCGGAAAGAACGTCGCGGAGCTCGTCACAAAGGACACCAACGCGCGCGAGATCGCGCAGGCCATGGTGGGCCGCGAGCTGCACGACATCCGTCCGCGCGAGGCCACCGGGACGAGCCTGCCGATCCTGCAGATCTCGCGGCTCGAGGCGCTGTCGGACCGCGGCACGAAGGCGTTGAGAGGCGTCGACCTCGTCGTGCGCGAGGGCGAGATCCTCGGCGTCGCCGGCGTCGGCGGGAACGGTCAGAGCGAGCTCGCGCAGTGCATCCTCGGCCTGCGGCCGGTGATCGACGGGACGATCACCGTCGGCGCCGCCGACATCGCGCACGACGACCCGAAGCGGACGCGGGAGCGCGGCATCGCATACGTGCCGGAAGACCGTCGCGTCGAAGGTCTCGTGCTTCCATTCACTGTCGCCGACAACTTCATCCTCGGCAAGCAGGATCGGCCGCCGTACGCGCGCCGCGGCGTCCTACAGCGCGAGACGATCGCGAAAGACGGCGAACGGCTCGCAAAGGAGTTCGACGTTCGCCCGCCGAACGCGCGCGCGATCGTCGGAACGCTCTCCGGCGGGAACCAGCAGAAGGTCGTGCTCGGTCGCGAGATCTCCGAGAGCCCGCGGCTTATCGTCATCAGCCAGCCCACTCGTGGTCTCGACATCGGTTCCACCGAATACGTGCACGAGCGCTTGCTCGAGCAGCGCGCGCGCGGCTGCGGGATCCTGCTGATCTCGAGCGAGCTCGATGAGATCCGCGCGCTCTCGGACCGGATCGCGGTGATGTTCGAAGGGCGCATCGTGGCCACGCTCAACGCGAAAGAGGCCACCGAGGAACGCCTCGGACTCCTCATGGCCGGGCAAAAAGAGGCGCTCGCCTAAGTCCTCTCGAGAGTCACACCTGGTACGAGCAGCTGTCACTGAGCCGTACAGCGCGAGATCGAGCGGACTCGTTCGGTTGACGAGCCCAGGGCCTCGGGGTAGCCTCTTGCCGTTCTGGTCAGACCACCTGACCACACCGAGGGAGGTCCGCACTGGCCGTTATCGAGCCGATCCGCCGCAGCAGGCTCTACCAGAGCATCGTCGAGCAGATCGAGTCGCTCCTGGAGAAGGGCGAGCTCCGGCCGGGCGACCAGCTTCCGCCCGAGCGCGCGCTCGCCGAGCAGTTCCAGGTCTCGCGCGCCTCCGTCCGCGAGGCGCTGCGCACGCTCGAGCTCCTCGGCGTCATCGAGACCCACGCCGGTGGCGGCACGTTCGTCCGCCAGGTGGCACCGGACGATCTCGTGCGGCCGCTCCACAGCCTCATCGCCCGTGGCCACAGCGTCCCCGATGTCATCGAGTTCCGTGGCCTCATCGAGCCAGCGCTTGCCGCGCTCGCAGCAACGCGCATCAGCGACGCCCAGTTGGCCGAGCTCCGCGAGATCCTCGCCGCGCAGGAACGGAAGGTCGCCGCGGGCGAGACGTACGTGGAGGAGGACACGCGCTTCCACGAGGTCATCGGCGACGCCGCGAAGAACGAGCTCCTCACGACATTGCTCGCGGTCATCTGGGACGTCCTCCGCGCATCGCGCGAGCAGTGGCTGCAGACGAACCAGCGCGCGCACACATCTCTCGACGCGCACCGGCGCATCCTCGAGGCGCTTGCGCGCCACGATGTCGAGGCGGCGCGCACGGCATCGGCTGAACATATCCGCGCTGTCGGCGAAGGCATCTTGAAGCTGCTTGGAGGTCGCAATGGCTGAGGAACGCAGCGTTTCCATCGAAGTCGTCTACCGAGGCATCTTCCAGAAGACGCTGGCGCAGCGCATCTGCCGCTCGGTCGTGCTCGCCGCACGCAAGCGGGGACACACCGGCACGGCATTCGCGCGCTACGGTGATTCGCCCGAGCGCAACGGCGTGCCGGCGAAGCAGTTCGCGGTCGTCGCCGCCGACGAGCTCGAGCTCGAGGCGTCGATGGCGAAGTACGAGCCGAGCGTGGTGGACGTGAGCATCGCCGTCGACGACACGCTCGTGAAGGGTGTCGAGTCGTGGGCCTGGTACGGGCGTCAGCCGATCTGGAAGCCGGTCCGCGCCAACGGTTGGCTCCTCGTCACGAGTGACAAGAAGCCCGACGAGGTCCTCGCGCAGACCGACAAGGCGGAGCGGCCGTACACGCTCGGGATCGTTCCCGGCGGCGCATCGTTCGCCGGACTCTGGGTCTACAAGGACGACCACACCGACTTCCGCGTGCTGGGTGCGCTTGCCAGGATCCTGCCGCAGTGGATCTCGC
>JALYLT010000347.1 GCA_030774095.1 Chloroflexota bacterium | reverse complement strand
CGTACAAGTTCGACGGCGTGCGTGTGTACACGAACAAGCCGCCGTGCGGACCGAAGCGCGGCCACGGCACCACTCAGCCGCGCTACGCGTTCGAGTGCCAGCTCGACAAGATCGCGACGGAGCTCGGGCTCGATCCGATCGAATACCGCCTGCGCGTCCTGCAGCCGGCCAACACGCGCACGGTGAACGACCTGCGCATCACGACGATGGGCCTGGGCGACTGCCTGACGGCGGTGCGTAAGGCGACGGGCTGGGACGCGAAGCGCGAAGATCTGCCGAAGGGAAAGGGCATCGGCGTCGCCGGCAGCGCGTACATCTCCGGAGCGGGCCTGCCCATCTACTGGAACCCGATGCCGCATTCCGGCGCGGAGATCCGCATCGATCGCGGCGGCGGTGTGACCGTGATGTGCGGCACCGCGGAGATCGGCCAGGGCTCCGACAACATGCTCGCCTCGGTCGCAGCCGAGACGCTGGGCATCCTTCCCGAGGACGTGCACGTCGTCTCCGGCGACACAGCGCTCGCGCCGGTCGATCTCGGCTCGTATTCGAGCCGCGTCACGATGATGGCCGGCAACGCGGTCAAGGACGCGGGCATGAAGCTGCGCGCGCTGCTCTTCGAGGCCGCGTCGGAGAAGCTCGGCGTCCCCGCGGACCGGCTCGCGACGGCGTACCGGCGGGTGTACGACCTGCGCGATCCGGAGAAATACCTGTCGTTCGTCGACGCGGCGAACCTCGCCGAGGGCAAGCACGGCACGCTCGTCGCGGCGGGCAGCTACAAGCCGCCGGCCGGCATCGGCGGGAGCTACAAGGGCGCCGGCGTGGGCCCGACACCGGCGTATTCGTACCAGGCGTCGGTGGCCGAGGTGTCGGTCGACCTCGAAACGGGGACGCTCACGGTCGACAAGATCACCACGGCGCACGACTGCGGGCGCGCGCTGAATCCCACGAACGTCGAAGGGCAGATCGAAGGTTCCGCCTACATGGGATACGGCGAGATCGTCGTCGAGGAGCAGATCTTCCGCGGCGGTCTGCATAAGAAACCGTCGCTGCTCGACTACAAGCTGCCGACGTCGCTCGACACCCCGGAGCTCGAATCGATCATCGTCGAGACGAACGACAGCGAGGGTCCGTTCGGCGCGAAGGAGGCGGGCGAGGGTCCGCTGAACTCCGTCATCCCGGCCATCGCGAACGCGGTCTACGACGCGATCGGCGTGCGTTTCGACGAGACCCCGATCACGGCGGACAAGATCCTCGATGCGCTCGGCAAGCGCGACAACCGCGGCGTGACGAAGGACCGTATCGGTCCGGATGGCCTCGGCAAAGGCAAGGGCGACCCCGGTGGCGCGATGCGCAGGCTCGTGGCGTCGACGGACGCGCGCGAGCGCAAGAAGACCGGGACACCGGCGGACTAACAGATGCTGCGTCTGCCGCGATTCCGGATGGTCGAACCAACAACATGGACCGAGGCGGCGACGCTGCTGCGCGAGCACGGCGCCGCCGCGTCGGACATCGCGAGCGGAACGCCGAGCGTCCCGGTGATGCTCGTCGCGGGCGGCACGGATCTCTTCCCGAACATGAAGCGCCGGCAGTTCACGCCGCAGGTCCTGATATCCCTCGGTCGCGTGAAGGGCGCGCGCGAGATCAGCAACGGGTCGGGCTTGCGCATCGCCGCCGGTGCGACGCTCACCGAGGTCGCCGCGCATCAAACGGTGCGCGCGAAGTACACGGCGCTCGCGCAGGCCGCGGGCGTGGTCTCGACGCCGCAGCTGCGGAACATGGGAACGATCGGCGGCAACCTCTGCCTCGACACGCGCTGCAACTGGTACGACCAGTCCCTCTTCTGGCGCACCGCCGAGGGCTACTGCATGAAGACGCATCCCGAGGTCGTGTGCCGCGTCGCGCCGTCGAGCCCGCGCTGTCTCGCGGTCGCGAGCGCCGACACGGTGCCGGCGCTCATCGCGCTCGGCGCGAAGGTGAGTGTGGAGAACGCGAGCGGGATCCGCGAGCTCGATCTCGCGGAGCTCTACCGCGAGGATGGCATCCGCTACCTCGCGATCGCTCGTGACGACGTCGTCGTCTCCGTGACGCTGCCGGATGCCACGGGGTGGCGGAGCACGTATCTCAAGCTCCGCGACCGTAACTCATTCGACTTCCCGATCGCCGGGGTCGCGGCGGCGGTCCGCCTGGACGGCGACACCGTGACCGACGCGCGTATCGCGGTCACGGCGCTCGCATCGCGCCCGGTCGCCGTCGACGCGAAGGCGCTCGTCGGGACGAAGCTCGACGACGACGCCATCGCTGCGGCAGCCGACGCCGTCCACAAGGCGGCGCGTCCCATGGACAACACCTCCGGGACGATCTCGCAGCGCAAACGCGCGTCACGCGTGTTCACCGAGCGCGCCCTACGATCCCTCCGCGATGCCTGACACCCTCCGCGCCGTCGCCGTCGTCACCGCCGCGGGATCGGCGGAGCGCTTCGGCGGCAAGAAGCTCCTCGCGCCGATCGCCGGCGAGCCGCTCCTCGACCACACCATCCGCTGCCTGCTGGAAGGGGGTGTCGCAGAGGTGATCGTCGTTGTGGGCGCCGACGCGCGGCGCGAGCTCGCGCGCGACGTGAACGCGATGAACGACTCGCGCGTGCGACCGGTCGAGAACCCGGACCCGTCGCGCGGCATGTTCTCGTCGATCCAGGCGGGCGTCGCGACCG
>JALYLT010000346.1 GCA_030774095.1 Chloroflexota bacterium | reverse complement strand
GGTGAAGCCATGACCGAGTACGCGCATCCCGAAACGCTCGTCGAGACCGACTGGCTCGCGGAGCACGCCAAAGATCCGAACGTCCGCGTCTTCGAGGTCGACGTCGACACGTCGTCCTACGACCAGGGGCACGCGGCTGGGGCGATCGGCGTGAACTGGAAGAGCGACCTGCAGCAGCAGCCCGTGCGCGATCTCCTCGACAAGAAGCAGCTCGAGGAGTTCCTGTCGAAGAACGGCGTCACGAAGGACACGACCATCGCCGTCTTCGGCGACAACAACAACTGGTTCGCCGCGTGGTTCCTGTGGCTGCTGAAGTACTACGGCCACAAGGACGTGCGACTCGTCAACGGTGGCCGCGCGAAGTGGGTCGCTGAGGGCCGGCCACTCGTCACCGAGAATCCGTCGTTCCAGCACAGCGAGTACCGCGCTCAGGGACCGGATGCCTCGATCCGCGCGCTCCGCGACTACGTCCTCGAGAAGGTCACCGGCAACGGTGCGAAGATCATCGACGTGAGATCACCGAAGGAGTACTCGGGCGAGCTGCTCGCGCCGGAGGCTCTTCCGCAGGAGGGCGCGCAGCGCGGCGGTCATATCCCGGGCGCGCAGAACGTCCCGTGGGCGACGGCGGTCGCCGAAGATGGGCGCTTCAAGACGGCCGACGAGCTGAAGACGATCTACGAAGGCAAGGGCCTCGCCCGCGGCACGGAGACCATCGCGTACTGCCGCATCGGCGAGCGCAGCGCGCACACCTGGTTCGTGCTGCGTTACCTGCTCGGTCACGAGCGCGTCCGCAACTACGACGGCTCCTGGACAGAATGGGGGAGCCTCGTCGGGGTGCCGATCGAGAAGGGCTAACAGCCCCGCAGCATCATGTGCCGGTGGAGACGGCACGCCAGCGCGCGGAGATGCTGCGCCTGCTCGAGCGGTTCGGCATCCGCGATCGTCGCGTCCTCGAGGCCATGGCACGGGTGCCCCGCGAGGAGTTCGTGTCCAAGGCCGATCGGGACGCGGCCTACGGAGACCATGCGCTCGCGATCGCCGAGGGCCAGACGATCTCGCAGCCATACGTCGTGGCGCGTATGACCGAGCTGCTCGCGACCCAGCCGCATCATCGCGTCCTCGAGGTCGGCACGGGCTCCGGGTATCAGGCCGCGGTCCTCGCGGAGCTCGTGCGAGAGGTGATCTCGATCGAACGCCATGCGTCTCTCGCGGATGCCGCGCGCGACCGCCTGGACCGCCTCGGCTACGCGAACGTCCGCGTGATCCACGCCGATGCATCGCTCGGCTACCCGCCCGAGGCACCGTACGACCTCATCCTCATCACGGCGGCGACGCCCGGCATCGATCCGGCGCTGGCGCAACAGCTCACGGCCGATGGCCGCATCGTCGCGCCGGTCGGCGATCTCGATGTGCAGGAGCTCGTCGTGCGCGACGCGCGCGGCCGCGAGGAGCGCCACGGAGCCGTGAAATTCGTGCCGCTCCGCGGCGAGGCGGGTTTCAGGGGATGAGCGCACTGCTGTTCGAAGGCGGTCGTATCCATGTCGGCGATGGGACCAGCGCCGAGGCGCTCCTTGCGCGCGACGGACGCGTCGCCGCCGTCGGCCGCCGCGACGAGGTCCGACGCGAAGCGAGTGGCGCGGAGCCGGTGGACCTTCGCGGCGGGCTGATGGTCCCGGGCTGGTTCGACGCGCACGTGCACTTCGTCTGGTGGGCGCAGCAGATGGCGCGTTTGGACATCGCGGACACGACGACGCTGGAGCAGGCCCTGGACCGCATCGCGGTGTACGCGCGCGGCCTCCCGGATGGGGCATGGGTGCTCGGCGGCCGCTTCGACAAGAACAACTGGGGCCGCTGGCCGACCGCGGTCGATCTCGACGGCGTCACCGCCGGACATCCTGCTGTGCTGCGCAGCCGCGATGGCCACGCGCGGTGGCTCAACAGTGCCGCGGTCGCGCGCGCGGGCATTACACGGGACACGGCGGTTCCCGACGGCGGCGCGATCTTCCGCGACGACCGTGGCGAGGCGACGGGCGTGCTTCAGGAGAACGCCAACGCCCTCGCCGACGTCGTGATCCCGGCGCCGACCGATGACGAGATGCTCGCCGACGCCCGGCGCGGGCAGGGCGAGGCGTGGCGACGCGGCATCACCGGTCTCGAGGACCTCGATCAATTCCTCGGACGATCGCCGGTGGCGGTGCTGGAGCGGATGCGCGACGCGGGCGAGCTCGCGCTCCGCGTGCACATGGGGATCCCGTACGCGCGGCTCGCCGACGCGCTCGAACAACGGATGAGGACCGGCGAAGGCGACGAGTGGCTGCGCACAGGCCATCTCAAGATCTTCACCGACGGCGCTCTGGGCTCCCAGACGGCCGCGCTCGAGGAGCCGTATGAGGGGTCACGCGATCGAGGGATCCTCACGATCGAACCGGACCAGCTCGCGCGCGACGTCGCTGCCGCGGCGGCCGCTGGTATCGCGGTCGCGATCCACGCCATCGGCGACCGGGCGGTGCACGTTGCGCTCGATGCGATCGAGCCGACCCGGTCCACCTCTCCGCAGCTACGGCAGAAGATCGAGCACGTTCAGCTGGTCCGCGCCGACGACCTCGCGCGCTTCGGCGCGCTTGGGATCATCGCGTCGATGCAGCCGATCCACGCGACGAGCGACCGTGACCTCGCCGATCGCTACTGGGGCGCGTCGCGCGTCGGGCGTGCCTATCCGTGGCGCACGCT
>JALYLT010000345.1 GCA_030774095.1 Chloroflexota bacterium | reverse complement strand
GTCACCGTCTCAGTGGTCGTGACCATGTCCGTGTCCATGCTCCTCATTCGCGTGGAAGCCGACGTAGCGACCGTCGGGGTCGCGAGCGTAGAAGTAGTCGCCCTGGAACGTGCCGACCGCGCAGCCTGCCTCTTTCGCGCGGGCGTACGCGCTGGCGACGTCGTCGATGCCGAACCACACGACGAACCCGCGCTGTCCACGCACCTCCGCCTCGGTCTGGCGATCGTCCGGGTCATGCACGACGACCTGAGCGTTCTCGGTCGAAAGCCAGGTCGCCCCGCCCTGGAGCTCCGCCTTGAGCCCGGCGATCTCGGTGTAGAAGCGGACGACCTCCGCGCGGTTCGCGGTGAACGCCATCACCGGACCGACGCTGGGCACCCCCTCGTCGCTCACAGCGCCTCCACCGCGAGCGCGACCGCCTCACCGCCGCCGAGACACAGCGACACGATGCCGCGCTGCTTGCCCCGCGCACGAAGCGCGTACAGCAGCGTGACCAAGAGGCGCGCGCCCGACGCGCCGATCGGATGCCCGAGCGCGACGGCGCCCCCGTTGACGTTGAACCTCTCCTCGGGGATCCCGAGCTCGCGGCGCACGCCCTCGATGCCGCTGAACGCTTCGTTCACCTCGAACAGGTCCACCCCGTCGACGGTCCATCCGGCGCGCTCGAGCACGCGCGCGATCGCGCCGCTCGGCGCGAGAAGGAAGAGCTCGGGCTCGCGCGCGTACTGCGCCTGGGCGATGACGCGCGCGATCGGAGCGGCGCGCAGCTCGCGCGCGCGGTCCGCCGACGCGACGACGAGGGCGGCCGCACCATCGTTCAGCTTCGACGCGTTCCCCGCGGTGACCGTGCCCCCCGGCTTGAATGCGGGCGCGAGCTTCGCGAGCGCCTCGAGGCTCGTCTCGCGCGGCGTCTCGTCCTTCGCCACCGTCGTCACCGCGCCCTTCCGCCCGGGAACATCGACGGTGACGATCTCCGCGTCGAACGCGCCGCTTCGCTGCGCCGCGAGCGCCTTCTCATAGCTGCGCACAGCGAAGCGGTCCTGATCCTCGCGCGTGAGCGAGCAGCACTCTGCTGCCTTCTCGCCGCCGAGACCCATGTGCCCACCGCCGTACGCGTCCACAAGGCCATCCACGAGATTTGCGTCCTCGATGCGATGCTCGCCGAGCGCCAGCCCGGTGCGCAGGCCGCGCGCGAGGTACGGCGCGTTCGACATCGACTCCATGCCGCCAGCGACGATGCAGCGCGCCTCGCCGGCAAGGATCTGAGACGACGCGAGCATGACGCTCTTCAGTCCCGAGCCGCAGACCTTGTTCACCGTCGTGCACGGAACGCTCTGCGGCAGGCCCGCCCCGAGCGCGGCCTGACGCGCGGGCGCCTGGCCGACGCCGGCCTGGACGACGTTGCCCATGTAGACCTCATCGATCTTGTCGTCGGAAATGCCGGAACGTTCGAGCGCGGCGCGGATCGCGATTGCGCCGAGCTTCGGCGCCGGGAGCGGCGCGAGGCCGCCGAGGAACGCGCCGATCGGCGTACGCGCCGCCCCGACGATGACGACCTCGCTCACTGGCGGCGGAGCCGCTCCTCGTTCATTCATCCTTCGTCTCCAACAGGCGCTGCGTCACGTGCTCGCGGTACGCGCGGATCTCGTCGCGCAGTGCCGCGAGCTCGTTCATCCGGTCACTCAGTGTGGCGAGGTGCGCGTCGAGCAGCTCAACGAGCCGCGGGAGGACATTGCGGTTCGATCGATGCCGCTGGTACATGCGCTCGAGCTCGAGCATCTCCTGAAGCGTCAGACCGAGCATCTTCAGCTTCCCGATGTACTTGAGACGGCGCACGTCGTCGTCGGTGTAGACGCGCACGCCGCCGTCGAGACGCTTCACGGATTCGAGAAGGCCGAGCTCTTCGTAATAACGGATCGTCCGCTCGGTCAGTCCGACCTTCGCGGCGACCTCCCCGATCCGGTAAGCAGATTGGCCGACCGTCGTCGCCATGCGCGTCTCCCCGGAGCCACTTTGCCAGTTCACGTCAACTGGCGGGCCGAGTGTACCCCTTCACAACCTCGTGTTCACCCCGCGAGCCGACGCAGCACGAACGCAAGCGCGTCGGACGCTAGCGCGGCGTCGACGGTGGCGGCCGACTCGCGCGGCGTGTGACTGCCGCCGGTCGAGCGGATGAACAGCATCCCCGTCGGCACGCCGGCGAGCGCCGGGTTCTGCGCGTCGTGGCCCGCGCCGCTCGAGAGGACCGGCGCCTCGATACCAACACTGGCTGCGGCCCTCGCGAACATGTCGCGCATCGTGAGGTCGAGCGGCGTCGGCGGGACCGCGTTGAACAGGTCGACCGATGTCTCGAGCCCGCGTGCTTCGGAAACACGCTTCACCGCCGCGCTCAGATCGGCCATGACAGCATCGATGCGCGCTTGATCGGGCGCGCGCACGTCGATCGAGAAGACGCACTCGCCCGGCACGACGTTCTTCGCGCCCGGACGCACGCCGATCTCTCCCACCGTGCCGACGGTGTTCTCGCGTGAGCGCGCCGCAGTCTCGAGCGCGAGCGCCATCTCGGAGGCACCGAGCAGCGCGTCGGACCGCGCGGTCATGACCGTCGCGCCCGCGTGATCGGCCCGTCCCTTCACCGTGACGCGACCATGCACGATCCCGACGATGTCGCTCACGACGCCGAGCGGGCGATTCGCTTCCGCGAGCCGCGGCCCCTGCTCGATGTGGAGCTCGAGATAGGCCGCGATCTCGCGCG
>JALYLT010000344.1 GCA_030774095.1 Chloroflexota bacterium | reverse complement strand
AAGGCCGCGGCTTGCGGGGCGAGCGGCCACGCGACGCTCGCCGCGACCAACGCCGCGACCAAGGCTCCGCGGATGATCCCCAACCCTGCGCTCTCCCCGCCGGCCGTCCGCCGGTGGAGGCATGGTGATGCCTGCTTTCGGTTAGTCAAGCGGTCGGTGAGTATCAAGCGCTCCGTTACGTTTCAAGCATGCAGCCGGACACCGACGTCCTCATCGTTGGCGCGGGCCACGGCGGGCTCGCGGTCGCGCACGACCTCGTGCGCCGTGGGCGCGAGGTGCTTCTCGTCGACACGCATGAGCGTGTCGGCGACGCCTGGCGTCTGCGTTGGGACTCGCTGCGTCTCTTCACGCCTCGTGACCTGGACGGGCTTCCCGGTATGAGTTTCCCGACCGGTCTCGACGCGTTCCCGAGCAAGGACGAAGTCGCCGACTACCAGGAGCGCTACGCGCATGAGATGCGTTTCCCGCTCCGCCTCGGTACCGCGGTGAGCGCACTCCGCGGGACCGCCGGGGTGTTCGAAGCGACGGTCGGCGTCGACGTGATCCGTGCGCGCTCGGTCGTGATCGCGGCCGGCCACTTTCAGGCGCCGCGCATCCCCGACTTCGCGGCACGGCTCGATCCCGCCGTGCTGCAGCTCCACAGCCGCGACTACCGGAGGGCGCGCGACCTTCCCGAGGGTCCGGTCATCGTGGTCGGCGCGGCGAACTCCGGCGGGGAGATCGCCGTCGAGGTGGCGCGCGAGCGCCCGACCACGATCGCGATCGGAACGCGCAAGCCACTACCGCCGAAGCGCTTCCGCTCTCCGACCTGGTGGAAGCTTGCGCTGTTGCGCGACCGCCTCTTCCATGAGCGCACCGCTTTCGTCGCTTGGCTCCCATGGCCGCTGCGATCCGGCGGTTACCTGGAGGCCGACCTCGATCGCGCCGCTGCCGCGGACGGACTGCGCCTTGTGCCGCGCGCGGTGGACGCCGACGGCGAGGCGGTGCACTTCGCCGATGGCACATCGGCGCGCGCGCGGACGGTGATCTGGGGCACCGGGTTCATCGCAGGGGGAGAACCCCCTGCAACCCCCCTCGTTCTCGCAGGGGGAGAACCCACCCCCCTCATTCCGATCGGTCGCCACGGACGGACGCCGGTCCCGGGCCTTCACTTCGTGCGGGGCCGCTTCCTCTATGCGATCGCACGTCACGCGCGCGATGTCGCGCGCGACGTCGGCCGTTCGGGCTGACGCCGCGCGCGACCCGCTGCTTTAGGCGCGCTTCGGGTTCGTGATCGCGCGGACGAGGCCAACGATGAGAAGCGCGACCAGGAACAGGAACACGATGGACAGCAACGCCGCGATGTCGAGGACGGGTGGACCCTGCGGCTCGGGGAAGATCCCCTGGAACGGCCGCACCAGTGGCTCGGTCGCGCCGTACAGCGCCCGGATGAGCGCCTGGTCCGAATTCGCTCCGGTGAGCTTGAAGACGAAGCGGAGCAGCAGCAGGACCTCGAGGACCGAGAAGATGAGCGTCACGACATTGGTGACGGTCCAGATGGATTTGTCGGTGCTCGCACCGACGTTCACGTTCGGAGCCGTCGGGGTCACGATCACGGGTCTTTCGCGCAGCTGCTCGAACCGCTCGACACGCTCGACGCGTTCGGTGGGATGGTCGTCATGTTGTGTGGTTGTCATGCCACGGAAGGCAGCAGGGACCATGCCAAGCGGCTAACCTGCCGACCGTGGAGGCATTCCCATTCCAGCACCGGCAGCGGGTACGGTTCGGCGAAACGGACATGCAGAACGTCGTGTACTACGCGAACTATCTCCTGTACGCGGAGGTCGGGCGTGTCGCGTACCTGCGCGAGCTGGGCCTTCCGTACGGCGATATGGTCACGAAGGGACTCGACTTCACCATCGGCGAAGCGAGCGTGCGCTACCGCGCGCCGCTGCGGTTCGATGAAGAGTTCGACATCAAGGTGCGTGTCGGCGATATCCGCCATTCCTCGTGGGCGTTCGAGTACGCGGTCGATCGTGCCGATGGACTCCACTGCGCGGAGATGACGACGGTACAGGTGATGATCGACCGCGCGAGCCTTCGCGCGACGCGCATCCCCGCCGATCTCCGCGCGACACTGGAGAGGGCGAAGGACGCGCTGGGCGCGCGGCCCGTTCGGTAGTGGACACCGAGCTGCCCGAGGACCTACGGCTCCTGCAGCGCACCGTTCGTGCCTTCGTCGACGAGGTCCTCGCCCCATGCGCGAAGGAGATCGAGGAGAAGGACGAGATCCCGCGGGCGCTGACCCTGAAGATGGGCGAGGCCGGGTTGTTCGGGATCGGACACGCCGAGGAGCTGGGTGGTCAGGGCTTCGGGAAGCTCGGCTACTGCGTCGCGGTCGAGCAGCTCGCGCGCGTCAACGCCTCCCTGTGGAACATCGTCGGTGGATCGGCGGGTCTCTGCGGCACGGCGATCTCGGTGGGTGGACCGGACGACGTGCGCCGGCGCTATCTACCCGACCTGTTCAGTGGCCGGAAGGTGGGCGCGTACGCGTTGTCCGAGCCCGGCGCCGGCAGCGACGCGGCGAGCCTCAAGACGGTCGCGCACCGCGATGGCGACGACTATGTCGTCGAGGGCGCGAAGACCTTCATCACCAACGCGCCCATCGCCGACGTGTTCGTGATCTTCGCGAACGCCGCGCCGGCCACCGGGTCCAAGGGCATCACGGCATTCGCGGTCGAGCGGGGCGCGAAAGGTCTCGAGATCGGACCGAACGACGAGAAGATGGGCCTGC
>JALYLT010000343.1 GCA_030774095.1 Chloroflexota bacterium | reverse complement strand
CGATGGATGTCGGACAGCGCGGCGTTCTCGAGCCGGTCAACGCACTCATCCAACAGGACCTGAAGAAGGTCGGCGTCGTCGTCGACCTGAACACGATGGAGTGGAACTCCTACATCCAGAAGGACGTGGTGCGTCGTGAATACACGGCCACAGTGAACTGGTGGACCTACCCAAGCGACCCTGACGTCTTCCCGTATTACCACTCCAGCGCTGCGGGCAAGGGCTTCAACATCCCGGGCTATCAGGATCCGAAGCTCGATGACTTACTCGTGCAGGGCCAGAGCGCCGGCGACCTCGAGTCGCGCAAGGCCGTCTACAAGCAGCTCCAGCAGTACACCTCCGAGGTGCTGCCGTACCTCTTCCTCTGGTACCCGCAGGAGATCGACGTGCTGAGCTCGTCGCTCAAGGGCGTCCCGGAGCTCGGACTGCGTGACGCCATGCACTACATCGGCGAATGGTGGTTGGCCAAGAAGTAGCTCGCTTCCTTTTCCAGCGCATCGCGTTGGGGGCGCTCGTGATCGTTTTCGCGAGCGCCCTCACGTTCTTCTTCGTGAACCTCGCGCCCGGCGGACCGTCTTCGATCATGCGATTCGACGTTACCGCCGAGCAGCGCGAGGCCCTGATCAAGCGCATGGGTCTCGACAAGCCCGTGACCCAGCGATACGTCGAATGGGTCACGGGGGCGGTGCGTGGCGACTTCGGGACATCACTCCTGACGGACGAGCCCGTCACGAAGCGCATCGGCGAGAGACTTCCGAACACACTCACGCTCGCGGGCGCCGCGTTCGTGCTGTCGGTAACGCTTGGTATCCCGATCGGTCTCATCCAAGCATTGCGCCGCGGGAGCCCCCTCGATCATGTCCTGAGCTTTCTGAGCGCGGTCGGACTCGCTGTGCCGGTCTTCTGGCTGGGCATCGTGCTGATCCTCATCTTCTCAGTGTCGCTCCACGTGCTCCCATCGGCCGGAGTGACCGGGATCACGACGGACACGTTGTTCGACCGCGCGCAGCACCTCGTCCTGCCCGCGGTCGTGCTGGCCTCGACGGTGCTTCCTACCATCGTCCGTTTCATGCGCTCGGCGGCGATCGAGGTCCTCCACGAGGACTACATCCGCACCGCCGAGTCGAAGGGTCTCGGGCCGCGAGTCGTCGTAACGCGCCACGTTCTGCGGAACGCATTGGTCCCAGTGGTCAGCGCGCTAGGGGCGCTCGTGCCGCGCCTTCTGGGTGGCGCAGTCGTCACGGAGGCGGTGTTCAGCTGGCCGGGTCTCGGGCGGCTCGCACTCGAGGCGGCTCAGGGCCGTGACTACCCGCTCATCACCGGTCTCACGGTGGTGGCCGCTGCCGTCGCGGTCGGGACGACGCTGCTGGTCGATCTCGCGTACACGCGCATCGATCCCCGGGTGCGAGTCGCATGACGCGTCTCGGTGCTGCGTCCCTCGCGGTCCTCGCCGCGATATCCCTCCTGGCGATCGCCGGCCCGTTGCTGTGGACGATCCCGCCCGAGGCGACCAATCCGGCCCTGAACCTGGCTGGCCCGAGCGTCGCGCACCCGCTCGGAACCGACGAGCTCGGGCGTGACGTCCTGAGTCGGCTGCTGCACGGGACCCGCGTCACGCTGCTCGTCGGCGTCGCCGCGATGCTCGCCGCGCTGTCGATCGGCGTCTTCGTCGGCGCGATCGCGGGCTTCAGGGGCGGCTGGACCGACGCAGTCCTCATGCGTTTCACCGACGGGATGCTCGCGGTGCCGGCGTTCTTCTTCATCCTGGTGGTGGTCACCGTGCTCGGACCCGGTATCGCGACCCTGGTGTTCGTCATCGGCGCGCTCTCGTGGATGCCGGTCGCACGCGTCGTGTATGGGGAGACGCTGCGCTGGAAGACCGCCGAGTTCGTCGTCGCGGCGGTCTCGCTCGGCGTGCCGGCGCCTCGTCTGCTCGCCCGCCATATCCTTCCGCAGGCGATCCCGTCGCTCGTGGTTTCGGCCACTCTCGGCGTCGCGTTCGCGATCCTCACCGAGTCCGCGCTCAGCTACCTAAGCTTCGGCGTACAGTCGCCCTTGCCGTCACTGGGCAACATGCTGCAGAAGGCGCAGATCTACGTCTTCACAGCCCCGGTGCTGGCCGTTTACCCCGGCCTCGTGATCACCGCGGTCGTGCTCGCATTCAACTTCCTCGGTGATGGTCTGCGCGATGCATTGGATCCGCGCCGTCGTCGCTAATATCGCCGCCTAGGCGCAGGGAGGACAGACATGAAGACAGCCGATATCGGCAAGCGCACGAAGTACTCCGGCTATTCGAGCTTCCAGTACCTCGAGCCGGGTACCGACTATCGCGAGTTCAAGCTCGCGAAAGAGCTCGACCGCGTTCCATCGCGCAAGGTGGAGGTCAGCGGCACGCAGGAAGACCGCGTCCAGCGTCTGCTCGCCCAGAACCTGGCGGTCTCGCTGCACGATCACTGCTTCGTCGTCCCCGCGGACTTCGACGATCTCG
Source organism: Chloroflexota bacterium (assembly GCA_030774095.1). GTDB lineage: Bacteria > Chloroflexota > Limnocylindria > P2-11E > P2-11E > CF-39. The sequence goes on along the minus strand of JALYLT010000343.1, from coordinate 286 downwards.
CGGAGTACCGCCGCCAGGGCCGCGATGTCACGGGCTACGCGGGGATGGCTCAGTCCGGCCTCGATGCGGTCTTCGACTGCCTGATGGACGGCACGGCGACGATCACGTCGAAGGCCGGTTGGAAGTGGGACGACATGATCTATGACCTCGGCATGCGCCTTTCAGACATCGCGCATCAGGACTTCATCGTTCGCGGCGAGACGCTCGAAGACATCCGCCGCGCCAAGGAGAACGGGCAGATCGCGTTCATCGCGTCGCTCGAGGCCGCGACGGCGATCGAGAACGA
>JALYLT010000342.1 GCA_030774095.1 Chloroflexota bacterium | reverse complement strand
GATCTGCCCGGCGGCCGCCAGAGCGATCCAACCCATCCCCACGTACAGGCCGGCGCGCGCCCAGCGACGCAGCTGCACTCCGGCGACCGCGGTCCCGACCCCGATGAGGGCCGCGCCCCACACCGCGCCGAGGACGCCGACTCGCCACCATCCGGACAGCACGTTGACCGCGAGCGGGGTGTAGGTCGCGGCGATCAGCACGAAGATGCTCGCGTGGTCGATCCGCCGCAGGATCGCCCGGCGCGCCGGTGCCCAGGTGTGTACGTGGTAGACGGCGCTGACGGCGAAGAGCAGGGTGAGGCCGGCGCCGTAGACGAGCATCGACAGCTGCCGTGGCAGATCACCGCTCGACAGCACAACGAGGTACGTTCCACCCAGCGCCGCGACGACCGCGGCTCCGGCGTGGAGGTAGCCGCGCAGCAGCGGGCGCTCGTTCGAAGCGATCACCCTGATGCTCCTCCTGTCCGCCGACCGCGGTCGACGCTACTCGAAGCGGACGACCATCGGGACGGTGCGCGGCGCGGGGAGCGCGCGAGCGCCGGACCACGCAGTGTCTGCACGATGTTCACCGAGAAGGCGACCGGCGCGAGATACGCGAGCACACCCGAGGCGGCGACCAACCCATTAGCTGCAGCGCCGTCCGCACCGATCGCCTGCGGAACGACGCGCAGCGCGACACCCGCGTTGGACAGCGCGATCACGGCGAGCCCAAGGCGCTGGCTCCACAGTCGTCGATCGACGAACATCGGCAGAGCGCGCGCCGCGACGCCGTAGATCATCAGCGTGACGAATCCGAGCGCGAAGGCATGCCGCGAGGACGAGCGCCGGAGTCACCCGATCTCTCGCCGATAGTGTCCGCGCTCTAGTGGCTAAGGATCAGGCTTCGACGTGACTTGTACTCATCCGCGTCGATCTCGCCGCGGGCGAACCGCTGCTCGAGAATCGTGACGGCGTCGCTGCCACGCTCGCTCCTGGGGCTCACGCGAATGATCGCGAAGATTGCGACGGCCGCGAGCACGAGCCAGAAGACAGCAGAACCGATCATCGTCCAGCCCATGTAGCTTGGATCCATGACATATCCGGGGCCCATCATCTGAGGTCAGCTCCTTTCAGTTTGAACAGCTTCGGAATCACTTCGGTCAGCACGGTGATCACCGACAGACCGATCAGGTAAGCGGCAGCCTGAAGCAGCAAGCCGGCGGCGACCAGGTAGCCGAGGCGATGACGACGCATCAGAATGCCTTCGTCGCGGCGAACGCGGGTCTGGCGGCTCACCACCTCGTTAGCTGACGGAACGAATGAGGACGACAGCAGCGGCGACAGCAAATGCCACGATGGCAGCTTTAATCCCCACCCGACGCAGGTCCGGGAAGATGACCAAGCCAGCGACGAGGACCGCGAGCGCGACGGTCAACAGGACGTACCCGTTCAACATCGAGGCCAGCAGGAGCAAGGCGATGGCGGCCCCCGTGTAGATCTGCTGCAGGCGACGACTCTGAATCATGGCCTAGCTCCCTTGATCGCCCGAGTGCGAGTGACGCGTGCTTTCATGTCTGATCTCCTTAGTCGTCAGTCCGGCATCGGCGTGCGCGTCGCCGGTCCTGCGCTCGACCATCTGGCGTCGATCGCCTGGCGAATCGCCTTTACTGAGAGCCCCTGTTCAAGAAGCGATTTGCTGTCGAGCGCGACGCCCACACACGTGCCGCAGGCGAAACCGTGCGCGTCGAGTACGAAAGAGCCCGGTGTGGTCTGAGATCGCGCGAAGCAGTCGTAGTTGCTGAGATGACCGGTCGCGCCGCAGCCGCAGAAGCAGGGAACGTACTTGAGTACCGCGGGGTGCGCGAGGGCAAAGGCATACGCCTCCTGGACCGCCGCCGGCGCCTGGCGGTACTGCGCCGGCCAGATGTTTCGCGATGGGGTGGCGATGAGAGGCAACTGCGCACTCATGGTGGGCGCGACCGAATCTTGGCCGCGTGCGCAGGCCGCGAGCCCCAGGCCGGCAAGACCGATCAGGAACGAACGGCGGCGCACCGTTACGCCGACACGATCAGTGCGGTGACCATCCCGAACATGCCAGTCTGGCCTTCGGCGTGGCCAAGGATGTGGCAGTGAAACGCCCACGCGCCGATGGCATCGGCGATGACGATCGCGTCCCAGCGCTCCCCCGGTGCGACGTTGAGCGTGTCGCACTTGAACGGCGCGGGTAGCGGGTAGCCGTCGCGTGCGAAGACCTCGAGCGTGAGCCCATGCAGGTGAATCGGATGGATTCCCTGGCCCTCGTTCATGAAGCGGAAGCGCAGGCGCTGACCGAGCTTGGCGGTGTACGGAGCGGTCGCCGGGAAGCCCTTGCCGTTGATCGTGAACCCACCGAGGGCGTCGTTGAGGATGAAGAGCTCGTCCTTGTCATAGACCGGATCGACGCTCTTGTCCTTCGGCATGACGAGAAGCGGCCCGAGCATTCCCTGGCCAACTTGCTCCGTCGCGTTGTGATGCGAGTGGTACATGTGACTGCCAAAAGGAGCGGCGGTGAACTCATAGACGTACGTCGCGCCCGGCTTGATCGGCGGCTGGGTGATGAAGGGCACGCCATCCATCCCGTTGGGCACACGCTGACCGTGCCAGTGGACGGCCGTGCTCTCCTGGAGATTGTTGATGACCCTCACCCTCATTCGCTCGCCCTCGGTCACACGGATGATCGGCCCCGGGACCTGGTCGTTGTATGCGATGGCGTTCACCGTGCGGCCGGGAACGACCTCCCACTTGGTCACGCCGCAGGTCAG
>JALYLT010000341.1 GCA_030774095.1 Chloroflexota bacterium | reverse complement strand
GCGCGCCGTGGCACCCCTGCGCGTCGTGAAGACCGACGAGCTCGGTGTGCCATCGCATGCGCGCGAGGCCATCGCGTTCGCGATCATGGGCGCGTACCGCATGCGCGAGCTCCCCAACATCCTGCCGAGCGCGACCGGTGCGCGTCAGGCCGTGCGCGGCGGCGCGGTGCATCTCCCGTGAACGACATCGTCGTCGGCATCGACGCGGGCGCGTCGAAGACACGCGCGTTCGCGGTCGACCAGGCCGGCACGGTCGTGGGACGTGGCGCGGGGGGTGGTGGCAATCTACTGACCTCGCCCGACCCGCAGGGCGCCATCGCCGCGGCGCTCGCCGAGGCGCTGGGCGGCCGTGACGCCGATGCCGTCGTGCTCTCCTGTGCCGGCGGCGATCGCGAGACGGAGCGCACACGCGGGCTCGAGATCCTGACCCGACACGCACCGCCCGGCGCGAAGCTGCTCGTCACGCACGACGCGATCGCGGCGCTCTACGCGGGGAATCCGACCGGTTGCGGCGTCGTGCTCATCGCCGGCACCGGCTCGATCGCGTACGGCCGCAACGAGGAAGGTGAAGAGGACCGCGCCGGCGGCTGGGGCTACCTCATCGGCGACGAGGGATCGGCAGTGTGGTGCGGCCTCGAGGCGCTTCGCGCGATCTCGCACGCGGTCGACGGACGCGGTGCGCCGACGCGGATGACCGCGCTGCTCTTCCAGCAGCTCGGCGTCGGTCAGTTCAGCGATGTCCTCCCGCTGGTGTACGGACGTCCCCATCCCGCGCCCGCCATCGGCGCGGCCACGCGCGCGCTGGCGAGCGCAGCCGCCGAGGGCGACGCGACCGCGAACGGGATCCTGCAGCGAGGCGCGAACGCGCTCGCGCGCGCCGCGACCGTTGTCGCGCTGACGCTCGGTCTTCCCGCGGGCCCGGTCTATCTGGCGGGCGGCGCATTCGAGAACCTGTCGCTGCTCCAACGCCTCGTGCAGCTCGACCTCCTCGGCCTGCTCCCGCAGGCGGCGGTGGAGCCCGTGCGCGAGGAGCCGGCCATGGGTGCGGCACGCCTCGCGGCCGCGCTCGCATGGACTGCAACGTGAGCAGGAGGACAACCTGAGCGAACGGCGGCCGACCGAGGCGCGTAACCCGAAGGCGCGGGGGCTCGACTCGTTCACCACGCGCGAGGTCCTCGAGCTGATGAACGACGAAGATGCGACCATCCCGCCCGCGGTGCGGGCCGTACTGCCCGCGATCGAACGTGCCGTCGACGAGGTCGTGAAGGCGTTCGGAGCTGGACACCGCCTGCGCTACATCGGGGCAGGCACCAGCGGCCGGCTCGGCGTGCTCGACGCGAGCGAGGCCCCGCCGACGTTCGGCGTCGACGAGGACCTGGTGCGCGGGATCATCGCCGGTGGCGACGAGGCCCTGCGCCGCTCGATCGAAGGGGCGGAAGACGACTCGAGCACCGGCGCGCGCGCCGTCCGCGAGCACGTGCGCGAAGGCGATGTGCTGGTCGGCATCTCCGCGAGCGGACGCGCGAAGTTCGTCACCGCCGGGATGGTCATGGCCCGCGAGATCGGTGCGCGCACGATCGCGCTGACGTGCGACGCATCGTCGCCCCTCGCTTCGGACGCCGACATCGCGATCGCGGTCGACGTCGGGCCCGAGGTGCTCGCAGGTTCGAGCCGGCTGAAGGCCGGCACTGCGACGAAGCTCGTGCTCAACATGCTCTCGACCGCGGCGATGATCCGCTCGGGCCGAACGCGCGGCGATCTCATGATCGACGTACGCCCGACGAACGCGAAGCTGCGCGAGCGCGCGGTGCGCATGGTGCAGGACGAGAGCGGCCTCGGGGAGGACGAGGCACGCGCACGACTCGAGGCCGCGGGATGGAGCGTCCGCAAGGCGCTCGAGGAATGAAGCTGATCGTCAACGCTGATGACTTCGGCTATTCGGAGCGCATCTCGACCGGGATCCTTCGGGCGCACCGCGACGGCATCATCACCGCGACGACGCTCATGACGAACGCTCCGCACACTGACGGCGCAGCGAAGCTCGCCCGCGCGAACCCCTCGCTCGATGTCGGCGTGCACCTCGTGCTCACCTTCAACCGCCCGACGGGCGACATCAAACGCTACCGGAGCTTGGTCGGTCCGGATGGGAAGTTCTTTCGCCCCAAGGAGCTGCTGGCGCAGAACATCGACCGCGAAGAGGCCCTGCTCGAATACCGCGCGCAGTACCGAAAGGCGCGCCAACTCCTCGGAAGGGCACCCTCACACCTGGATTCGCATCACTGGGTCCACGACCATCCCGCGCTCGAGTGGGCCATCGGCGAGCTCGCGCGCGAGACCGGAGCGGCGGCGCGCATCCACTCCGACGAGCAGCGCGACCGGCTCCGCGCGCGTGGTGTCCGCACACCCGATCATTTCGCGCGCGAGTTCCAATACGAGGGCAAGGTCGGCGTCGACTCGCTTCTCGCGCTACTCCAGCGGATCGCGACGGAGGGCCGCGGGGTCACCGAGCTCATGTGCCATCCAGGTGAGCCCGACGAAGGTCTGGCGAAGCGGTCGGGATACGCGCGCGAGCGCGCGACCGAGCTCGCGACTCTTACCGATCCGCGGGTCCGCGCGGCGGTGAAGGATCTCGGCATCACGCTCGCCACGTTCGCCGACCTATGAGGAAGGCACTGTGGGTCGTGCGCGATCGCATCACGAACGCGCACGCGATCGACGAGCTTCTCGCCGACGCCACGTCGCGCGGCATCTTCGATCTCGTCGTCCAGGTCCGCGGACGTGG
>JALYLT010000340.1 GCA_030774095.1 Chloroflexota bacterium | reverse complement strand
GGAGCGACCGCGGATTCGCGATCGTCGGATAGCCGTTGTCATCTCTCTTCATGCGTCACGGCACCTTCGGCTACTGCGATGGCGTGGCGTCCGACACGGATCATCGCTGGATCCCGACAGGCGGCGTATTCCTCGAGCAGCTGATCAGGGCGCACGTCGACGAGCGCAGTGGTGAGGCAGGCTGACCGCAGCCGTCGTCTAAGACTTCGATTTCGAGTTCGTTTCGCCCTTCCGAAGGCGCGTCTTGTTCGTCGTCGCCGCAGCGATGCGCTTCGCGACCTTCGCGGAACGGCCCTGAGACAACTCGCTCTTCTTGATCTTCTCGTACTGACGCTTGCGCTTGGGACTCTTCACTCCACGCGGTGGCATCGTGAGGACCTCCTTCCACCAGACGGCGTTTTTTGATCGGAGGCGATGGGCTAGACGGCCCTAGGGCGCGCCGTTGCCGCGCTGATGCTTGCGGCCCTTCTCACCGTGGGCGCGCTCTTCGGGCGGCGCCGGATCGTCCCTATCGACGATCGTCTTCTCGCGTTCGATCTCGTCCAGGTCCTCCTCCTCGGCCTCCATGAATTCCTTGCGCGCGCCGGGAACGGCGCGCAGGAGCTCGTCGAGCTTGAGGTGGATGGCGCGCGCATCGCGGTTCTGTGTGTTCTGGATCAGGAAGACCATCAGGAAGGTCACGATGGTCGTCCCGGTGTTTATCACAAGCTGCCACGTGTCAGAGAAGCTAAAGATGGGTCCGCTGACCGCCCACACGACGAGCACGAGCATCGCCATCAGGAACGCCCACGGCCGACCCGTGAAGTCAGCGATCTTCGACGCGACACGCGAGAACCAATGCGTGAAACCTCGCTGCGGCAGCTTCCCTCCGGCGGCGATTCGGTGCCCGCTGCGCTCTCGCCTGCTCACGGCGGAGCAACGGGCATACACCGTGCCATCGCTGCTAATCCGGTAGGCGCTGCGCTCGTTTTTTGAAGTCGGACCACGGGTCACTACCCGCGACGCGCTTCTCGAACGTCCGCAGGGTGAAGCGCCGCGGATCGAGCCGCGCCGTGACCTCGTCCCACGCGAGCGGCATCGAGACCGTCGCTCCAGGGCGGCGCCGCACCGAGTACGGCGCGACGATCGTCTGCAGGTAGGCATTGCGGAACGGATCCGCGTACACGCGCGCGCCGCGGGCGCTCTTGCGGTGGGCCATCGTCACGAGCTCGGGCTCGCGCCGGGCGAGCTCTTCGCCGATCCGGACCGCGAACGCCGTCACGTCATTCTGCGAGTGCCCTGGGCGCAACGGCACGAACACGTGCAATCCTCGGCTCCCCGAGGTCTTGGGGAACGATGCGAGACCATGTTCGTCGAGGATCGTCCTCAGCGCGCGGCCCGCGCGGATGGTGTCGGAGAATTCCCCGCTGCTCGGATCGAGGTCGAACGCGAGCCAATCCGCGTCACGCATCGAGCGCACGCGCGAGTTCATGATGTGCATCGAGATGCACCCCACCCGTACGAGGCCGAGGGCCGCCTCGAGCGTGCCGCCGACGAGGTAGTTCACGTCCTTGCCGGTGCTCGCCGCACGCAGCCGTAGCCGCGGCACCCCAACAGGGATGTTGCCCTCCGGGAAGTTCTTCCTGTAGAAGCATCCACCCTGCATCCCGTCGGGGCAGCGCTCCGCCGTGAGCGGGCGATCGCGCATCCATGGGAGCAGCAGAGGCGAGATCGCGTGGTAGTAGCGCGCGATGTCGCCCTTAGTGATGCCCTCATCGGGCCACCAAACCTTGTCCGCGTTCGAGATCTCTACTCCGCCGATCGTCGCGCTTGCGCTCACTCCCGCCGCGCCCATGTGCACTCCTCCGGATCCTTGTCGGTGCGCAGTCCCAGGAACGCGGGCTGCCGCAGCTTTCCGTCTGCGGTCCACTCGGCGTAGGCGAGCTGCGCGACCAGCCGCGGCTTCACCCAGATCGCACCCGCGATGCGTGGCGGCGGATCGAAGGGCGGCTCGTCCGCGTGCAGGCCCTTCAGCTTGGCCCCGAGGTCGCGCAGCGTCTCCTGCGTATAGCCGGTGCCGACCTTTCCGGTGTAGCGGAGCTTCCCGCGGTCGTAGAGGCCAACGAGCAGCGCGCCGAACGCCGCACGCGAACCCTGGGGCGGCGTGTAGCCGCCGAGCACGAACTCCGACTCGCCGCGCACCTTGACCTTGAGCCACGCCCGCGAACGAACTCCGGGCTCGTAGGGCGACGCTGCGATCTTGGCGATCACTCCTTCCCAACCCTTCTCGCGCGCGGTCGCCAGCGCCCGCTCGCCATCACGCCGCAGCCGCCGCGATGGCATCAAAGGGCCCGCGCGTTTCGGGATGAGTTCCAGGAGCCGCGTTCGTCGCTCTTCGAGCGGCCGGCGGAGCCGATCGCGGCCCTCGGAACGAAGGCAGTCGAACACGACGTACATCGTGCGAGTGCGGGTGTCGATGCCGCGACGCTGGAGCAGCTGGAAGCGCGACACGCCGCCCTCATCGAAGACGACGAGTTCGCCGTCGAGCACGAGATCGGGATCAGCCATCTTGCGCAGGGCGTCGACGGTCGGGGCGAACCCGGCGGTCAGGTCCTGACCGGTGCGCGACAGAAGACGCACGCGATCACCGTCGCGATAGGCGACCGCGCGGATTCCGTCGTACTTCTCCTCGTAGACCCACTCGGGACCGCTCACCATCTCCTTCGAGAGCGAGGCGAGCATCGGCGGGATCGGCGCTCTCAACGCGCCTTCGAAATCGTCGCCTTGCGCGCTTCCGGGTCGCCGGTCGCGGCC
>JALYLT010000339.1 GCA_030774095.1 Chloroflexota bacterium | reverse complement strand
AGTGCGACCGCTCGATCCACGTCGAACTTCTGTTCGCGGCGATTCCGTTCGACCGCAGCGTCCTCCATGAAGTACGAGGCGGGTTTCCCGAGTTTCGTCGCCATGTGCTCGAGGGATTTCATCGCCGGGCGGATCTTCCCGAGTTCGATCGCGCTCACGTGAGCGCGCGTGTAATAGGGACCGCCGAGCTGCGCCTGGCTCAACCCCGCCGCTGCGCGTGCCTCACGAAGTCGCTGACCCAGCTGGCGCAGCGCGGGCGAATCCGGGGCCGCGCGGCGCTGGCGAGTACGCGTGGGCACGGCGCCAGACGCTACGCGCGGCGCGAAGCGGCGTCAACTGCAAATCGACAGTACGTTCTAGGAGTTCGCGGCGATCCGCGATCAGAGCCGGACGACGGGCGGATTCGCCGGATCTTCGAAGTGCGTCGTGTCGATGAACCGAAGCTTGCCAAGACGACGGTCCATCAACACCGAGTGGGTCCGAGCCCCGCCGGCGAAGAACCGAACGCCCTGCAACAGATCGCCGTCGGTGACGCCCGTCGCGACGAATCGCACGTCGCGCCCGCTCGCGAGGTCGTCGGTCCGGTACACGCGCCCGTCGTCGATCACGCCCATCCTCTTGGCACGCTCACGCTCCTCGTCGCTGCGGAACTTGAGACGGCCGAGGATCTCAGCGCCGAGGCATTTGAGAGCGGCCGCCGCGAGCACGCCCTCGGGTGCGCCGCCGATGCCCATGACCGCGTGCACACCGGTGCCGGCGACGGCCACCGAGATCGCGGCCATGAGGTCGCCGTCCTCGATGAGCTTGATTCGCGCTCCGGCGGCACGCAGCTCAGCGATGAGCTGCGCGTGACGCGGTCGGTCGAGGACCACGACGGTGAGGTCGTCGACGTCGCGATTCAGCGATGTCGCGATGATCTTGAGGTTCTCCGCGACCGGACGGTCGAGATCGACCTTTCCCGCCGCCGGCTTCCCGACGACGAGCTTCTCCATGTATGTGTCCGGCGCGTGCAGCAGACCGCCAGGTTCCGAGACGGCGATCGTCGCCAGTGCGTTCGCGCGTCCCTTCGCGACAGGGTTCGTGCCCTCGAGCGGGTCGACCGCGATGTCGACCTCCGGACCCTCGCCTCGTCCGACCTTCTCGCCGATGTAGAGCATCGGGGCCTCGTCACGCTCGCCCTCGCCGATGACGACGGTGCCGTGGAACGCGACCTCGTCCATCGCTTTGCGCATCGCCTCGACCGCCGCCTCGTCGGCGCGGTCGTTGTCCCCGTGTCCCATCCAGTGCGCAGCCGAGATCGCCGCCGCTTCGGTGATGCGCACGAGCTCGAGGCTGGAGGTCCGATCGGTGGGGATCGGCGGTCCGAGCATGGGGCTAGACCCTACTGGCTTCCGCGCGCCGCTGCACGACCTCGGACGAGTCGCTCCGCGGCATCCTCGATGCGCGGAAGCGGGTCGCGCATCGCCGCATCTCGATCCGCGTCCGACTCGCCGGCGAGCGTCTCGATGGCCTCGATGCCCGTCTCGCGCATCGCCTCGTGACCGGGGCCGATCATCCCCGCGACCGCGACGACGGGGACGCCGCGGCGTTTCGCGGCGACGGTCACAGCATGGGTGAGCTTGCCATAGATGCTTTGGCCATCGATGCGGCCCTCGCCGGTGATCACGAGGTCGGCTCCGACCAGCCGCTTGTCGAAACCGACCGCGTCGAGGACCAGCGCCGATCCGGAGACCAGCCGCGCGTCGAGAAAGGCGATGAGCCCCGCACCGAGCCCACCGGCCGCGCCGGCACCCGGCACGCTGCGCACATCACGACCCACGAACGCCTCCACCACGTCCGCGTACCGCGTCAGCGCTGCCTCGAGCTCGCGCTGGATCTGGGGCGTCGCGCCTTTCTGCGGCCCGTACACCACGGTCGCGCCCTCGGGGCCGAGCAGCGGATTTCGCACGTCGCACGCAACGTCGATCGCCGGACGGACCAGACGCGGATCGGTCTGCCCCTCGATCCGCGCGAGATGCACGAGCGCGCCTCCGCCCTCCGCGAGATCGCTCCCGTCCGCGTCGAAGAATCGGTAGCCGAACGCGCGTGCCATGCCGGCGCCGCCGTCATTCGTCGCGCTGCCGCCGATGCCGATAACGATGCGCTGCGCGCCCGATGCGGCCGCGGCCAGGATGAGCTCGCCGGTGCCGCGCGTCGACGTGATGCGCGGGTCACGCTCGTCGTCTCGGAGGAGCGGCAGCCCACTCGCCGCCGCCATCTCGAGAACGGCGGTCACACGGTCACCGAGCACGCCCCACTGCGCGACGATCTCGCGTCCGAGCGGATCGTGCACACGCGCGTCGCGCATCTCGCCGCCGGTCGCACGCACCAGGGCAAGGGCGGTCCCCTCTCCCCCATCGGCGAGCGGGAGCTCGACGCAGTCCGCGCGTGGCCAAACGCGGCGCACTCCGCGTGCGACCGCGCTCGCGACGGCGACCGCGTCGGCGCTGCCTTTGAACGACTGGGGAGCGATCACGACCCGCGGCGCGTCGCGCTCGGGCACGCGGGAATGATAGATACGACACGGAACGTTCATCCGGCGTGCCCCCTAGACTCGGACTCACGTGACCCTCACGACCGGGCCTGACGCGGGCTGTACCCCGCGCGCCCCCGCCGAGGTCTCCGGAGCGTGGTCGCGGATCGCCGAACGGCGGTCGCCAGCGAGCATCTTCCTCACTCCGGAGTGGACCCGGGTGGCGCGCGAACACGACAGCGCCCAGGCCATAACCCTTGCGGTGGGCGAGGCGCCGCTCGGTATCGCGGCCCTCGCGCGCGACGCGGA
>JALYLT010000338.1 GCA_030774095.1 Chloroflexota bacterium | reverse complement strand
GCATCAGCCAGCGGCCGGCGCTGTGGCGGCACGATCCGGCGAGCACCCTACGCTTCGGACTCAAAGGATCGATCGGCATCGCGCTCGCGCTTCTGCGCCTGAAGTTTCGGCACCGTCTGCTTTTCGCGGTGCGCACGACCGGGCCGATCAGGTCTTACGAGCGATCACTCGCATATCCCCAAGCCATACCGGTACCCGGCACCAAGGTATGACCGGGGGTTCGACGCGCCGCCGAAGGTAGTAATGCGCGGCGCGCTCGAACAATCGATGGACCGGCACGACCAGCGGATCGTCAGCACCGATGAGCTCGACACGGAACCCCTCCTCCTCGAGGAGGCGCCGCAGCGAGCGCTGGTCGAAATACACGAGGTGCTCCGGGCGATAGCTGAGCCAGAATCTCCGGAACGCCCTCCGGCTCAGGCTGCCATGGTCAGGAGTCGTCAGGAACACCACACCGCGCCACCGCAGAGCCTCGCGCACGCGACGGAGCGCTGCGCGAACATCGACGAGATGCTCGATCGTCTGGAACGCTGCGATCACATCCCAGCGCTCGTGGTCGTGCACGTCGTCCACACCACCGACGGCGATGTCGACGCCGAAGCGTTGGCGCGCCCATGCCGCCGCGGCGCCGGACAGCTCGAGCCCGTGACCGTCCCACCCCGCGTCGCGTGCCGCCTTCAGCGCGAAGCCCGCGCCGGCACCTACCTCGAGCAGCGCGCCGGGTGGACTCGCGTACCGATGAAGGACGGCGAACGCGCGCCGAAAGTAAGGTCGGTAGACGGGCGCGTCGGCGAAGTAGTCGCGGTACCCGATGCCGCTATCGCCGGACAGCTGGAAATAGTCCGAGGCGCTGTAGATGGAAAGGAGCTCTTCGGACGACGGGATCGGATCGCGCCGCGCGAGGCCGCAGCCAAGACACGCGACGATCCGCCCCCGATGTGTGTACATAACGCGATCGGTGCCACCGCCGCAGAGTGGACAGGGATGAGAGACCTCAGCAGATCCGATCGTTGGAGGATAGGGTGACGCGGCAGCGCGTCGCGGATCTGGCACTCCTGAGCGGGCTCGCGCTCGGCCTTGCGGTGCTCGTCGTGTTCGGCTTCTTCGACGTCCGGGATCGGCTCGTCGGCCGCAACGACTTCACCTACACCTGGGCAGGAGCGCGCACCATCGTCGATGGCGGCAACCCCTACGAGCCTGCTGCGTGGCTTGGGACCGTCGAGCGCTACGGCACGACCCCACCTCGCGAGATGGTCTTCGGATACCCGCCGTGGATCGCTCTCGCCGCGGTGCCGTTCGCCCTCCTCCCGGTCCCGATCGCGTCCGGACTCTGGACATTCGGGGGAATGGCCGCCGCAGCGCTGGCGCTGCGCGTGCTGCTCCGCAGTCTCGCGCCGGATCCTCCGCTCGTGCACTTCCTCGCGGGCCTCGCGTTGTTCGCATCGCAGCCCGGCAGCGCGAACGTGTGGAGCGGACAGTGGACCTTCATTCTCCTCGCCGTGCTCGCCGTGACCGTCGCTGCGGTGCGCCAGCGCGGCCGCGTGGCGCTTCTCGCCACGTTCCTCCTCACCACAAAGCCGCAGCTCGTTGCGTTCGCCTTGCCCGCGTTCGCGCGCGCCGCCCTCGCACGCTGGGGACCGCGCTACCTCGCCCTCGCCGCGGCCGCTCCCGCGACGGCCATCGCGATCGGCTGGCTCACCTTTCCCGGATGGATCGAGGCGTGGCGGACAAAGCTGTTCGAACAGCGTCTGGCGGTCCAGCCGCCGACGACGCTCGCGAACGGACTGGGCGATCTGGTCGGGCCCGTTGGTGCGGTCCTCGCTGCGGTCGTGGTCCTTGCGCTGGTCGGCGCGGGCCTGGCTTTCACGCCGAAGGGGGACGCCTTCCTCGCCGTGTGGCTCGCGATCTCGGCGACGACGCCGATCTACTCGTGGTCGTACGACCACCTGCTTCTCATCGTGCCGCTGGTGATCACCACCGCCGTCGTCGGCCGGCGCTCACGCCGCGCCGGCGCGACGTTCGCCGCCGTCGCCTTCGGAGCTTTCCTCATGCTGCCGGTGCTGCTCTACGTGGTAGCCGACGCACGGCAGAACGAGAGCTTCAGTATCTTCGTGCCGCTCGCGGTCGCCGCCTCGTGCATCGCCGTGCTCTGGCGGCATCGCAGCGAGATCGCGCCGGCGGACTAAGGGCGTCGCTACGGGGCCGGTGTCGAGGTGCGACCGCGCGGGACGGGCAGGGCCGGCAGCTGCGGATTCGGGACGACGCCCGTCGTTGGCGACGGGAAGCGCATCCGGGGCGTCGGCGACGGCGTCGCGGATGGCGCGATGACCGGCGGCGTGCGTCCGCCCTCGTCATCCGGGAACGTTCGCGCACCGACGATCGTCACATTCGTCGTGAAGGTCTCGCTCACGGCGACGTTCCGCTCGCGCACGTCGTACGCGAGTCGATAGGCGCCGAGCACCGCCGGAGCGACAAAGGGCGCGAAGAAGGTCCCGGTGGCGCCGGACTGGAGCGTGCCGAGAGGGATGGTCCCCGAGGCCACCGAGCGGCTCGTCTTCGTATCGATCAGTCGCCACGAGAGGACCAGCGCGTGCGGCGCGCTACCCGCGGTCGCCAGCGCCGCGTACTTCGTCACCAGCAGCGAGGCCTCGCCGCGGTGCAGGACGGTGGGCACCGCCGTCGTGGCGCTCACGATGTACGCCTGATGCGCGCGCAACTGAAAGGATGCGGTCGCCGCACCGAGCTTCGCGAGACCGTTGCCGTTCGCATCGACGAGTCCGAGCGTCACCTTGTAGTCGCCCGGCGTCTGCGGGACCGCGAGCACGACACTGATGTTCGCGGTACCTC
>JALYLT010000337.1 GCA_030774095.1 Chloroflexota bacterium | reverse complement strand
ATATAACCCGCCGAGGATGCGTGCACGGCCCTCGCGGCCATGCGCCTCGGTTATTTCGAAGGCAGGGTGATCGGTGTGCGCGACCAGGGCCAGAGCGCGCTTCGCGTTCCCGCGAGTGGCGCGTGCCCGCACCTGGCCGTACGCGTCTTCGTTCACGGTGAGGCCGTTCCGCTCGAGCTCGCGACGGATCGCGCGGAGCGCGCGGAACTCGTGATAGGGCGCGGTCGGCGCGGATGCGACGCGTTCGATCGTGGCGAGCGTGGTGTCGATGTCCGGCATGAGGGAGCGCGGCATGCGTCGCGAGGATATCGTCAGCCGTCAGTGCTCCGTCTGTACGACGCGCGCCGCCGCGCGGTCGTCCCGTTCCGTCCGCTCTCCAGTCCCATCACGCTGTATGTCTGCGGCGTGACCCCCTATGACACGACGCATCTTGGCCATGCACGGACGTTCCTCGCTTTCGACGTCCTCGTGCGCCATCTCGAGGCCGGTGGCAAGGCCGTTCGGTACGCGCAGAACGTCACCGACATCGACGAGTCGATCCTGCAGCGCGCCGAGCGCGACGGCGTGAGCTGGCGCGACCTCGGCCGGCGTGAGGAGCGCGCGTTCCTCGCCGATATGCGGCGACTCGGGTGGCGCAAACCAGACGCCATGCCACACGCGACACGCGAGATCGCGTCGATGCGTGGGATGATCGACGTGCTCCTCGAGAAGCGCTTCGCGTACGACATCGCAGGTGGCGTGTACTTCGACACATCGCGCGACCGCCACTACGGCGAGCTCTCGCGCTTCCCCGTGGCCCGCATGCGCCGGAGCCTGGCCGCGCAGGACGATGCCGCGCTCGACGACCCGCAGCGACGAAACCCCATCGACTTCGCGCTCTGGCGACGTGTTCCGAGCGGTCCGACGTGGCCGAGCAAGTACGGCCGGGGTCGCCCGGGCTGGCACATCGAGTGTTCGGCGATGTCGCTGCGCCATCTCGGCACCCGCATCGATATCCACGGCGGCGGCAGCGACCTGACCTACCCGCATCACGAGAACGAGATCGCGCAGTCGGAGGCCGCGACGGGTCAGCGCCCCTTCGTGGGTTGGTGGATGCACACCGGTCCAGTACGGCTCGAGGCCGAGAAAATGTCGAAGTCGCTCGGCAACATGATCTTCGTGCGGACCGCGCTCGAAACGACGACGCGTCAGGCGCTGCGGCTGTACCTCCTCGACAGTCATTACCGTCGCCCGTTCGACCACGACGAGGAGAAGCTGGTGCGCGCGGGTGAGCGAGCCGCGGGGCTGGCCGATGCGCTTGGCCGCGGTCCGGTCGGGCCCGTCGGTCGCGACGGCGTCACACGCGAGGTGCTCGCGGCGCTTGACGACGATCTCGACACACGCGCTGCGATCCACGCCCTCGAGCGCGGCGCACGCAAAGCGGGTGCGCCGGCCAAGCCGTCACTCCGGCACATCGCGCGTCGCGTGCTTGGCATCCTGTGAATCAGGTCGAGCTGCTCACCGGCATCCTCGCGCTCGAAGGTGCCGAGGCACTCGGCTGGGAGCGCGGCCGTCCTGGTGGATCCGCCGCGCGACGGCTGCTCCGGTCGGCGGCGCGCCGCATCGCGCGCGAGTTCGTTGCGTGTGACGAGGTCTTCGCGTCGCGTGCCCTTCCTGACGCGGCCCGCTGGTGCTTGGACCGCTTCTCCGCCACCTTCGAGATCGCCGGTCTCGATCGAGTGCCCCGGCGCGGTCCGATCCTCCTGGTCGCGAACCATCCCGGGCTCACAGATGCGGTCGGACTCATCGCCGCCCTCGATCGTCCGGATGTCCGCATCGTCGCGGCGGACTTTCCGTTCTTGCACGCGATGCGCGGTCTTGGACCGCGACTCATTTTCCTCGGCGCATCGAGAACCTCGCAGCTGAGCTGGATACGAGCCGTGGCTCGGGATCTGCGTGAGGGCGGAGTCGTGCTTCTCTTCCCGGCGGGTCGTCTCGAGCCCGACCCAGCCGTGCTCGGACGCGATGGCGCGCTCATGGCATGGTCCGACAGCGTCGCTCTCATCGCGCGTCTGGCGCCTGACGCGCAAATCGTGCCCGCGGCGGTCACCGGTGTGCTGTCCGCGCGTGCGTTCGCTCACCCGCTGACGCGCATCAGACGAACGCCGCGCGACCGCCAGCGCGTGGCAACGCTCCTTCAGATGATCGACCCGCGTTACCGGCTCGTCACGGCGAGGATCGCGTTCGGGGCGCCGCTTGTGGTCGATCGGAGCGCATCCGACGACACCGGCGCTGCCGCGTTGCTCGCGGCGCGTATGCGCGACCTGCTGTCCCACCCATCGCCGGCCTGGAAGCCGCTCGCACGCCGACCCTCGGATCCGGCCACGACGACCGCCGCCTAGCAGACGCCCCCGTATCCTCTGCGCCAGGAGCGATACGTGAAGCGAGCTCATCTCAGTCCCGATGAAGCGACCCTGCGCGACCAGGTACGGCGCACCCTGGACGTGCTGACCGTGGTGGCGTCGGTCGTGGCCGCGCTGCTGGGTGCGCAGGCGGTCGCGAGCGGCAACGTGGGATATGGGGTGATAGCCACCCTCGTCGCGGGATTTGGCGTGTTGCTGGTGGCGTGGCCCCGACGGATCCTCGCGGACGGTCGCGTCGAGTCGGCCGTGATGGTGATGGCCCTTGCCGGCACTGCCGTGATCCTGGTCAGCGCGATCATCGCGCCATATGGCGGACTCACCGTCGCGACGCTGCTGATCCCCATCATCGCGGCGGTGCCGTATCTCGGGGTCAGGTCGCTCCGCCGGCTGATGATCCTCGCTTGGGCGGGCACCGTCGCCACGGCGGCGGCAGGCTTGCTGCCCGGTGCGCCGGCGGCGGAG
>JALYLT010000336.1 GCA_030774095.1 Chloroflexota bacterium | reverse complement strand
AGATCGATGGCCGACGCCGCGAGATGCTGCTGCAGGCGACCGACATCGCGCGGCTGGAAGTCGAGCACGCGCGAAAAGAGCGCGACGCCAGCATTGCCGGGCACGACGTCGATCGTCGCCACGCTGTCGCAGCGCGCGAGACGCCACGCGATCGCGTACTCGCGGCCGCCGCCGCCGAGTACGATGCAGTTCAGACCCGGAGCTCCCATCGCCCGTCCCGGGCTGCGCTGCTTACGCTGCTCCTGGATGATCTTCTGGACCTTCTCGCCGTGCCGGAAGTAGTCGCGGATCTGCTTCATCGCTTCGTGCTCACGCCGAATGTGTAGTTCAGACACACGAAGACGACGTCGCCCTCGGGTCGTGCCCGGTCGCTCGGGACGGCGACGATGCGAAGGCCCTGCCACGTGCGGCCGCGAACCTCGTCGAGACGGCGGCGCAGTCGTTCCAGAGCCTCCGGTCCACCGTAGGAGACGAGGAGCAGGCGGGGCAACAGAACACCGCCTGTCCACTCGACGAAGGCCAGGCTGCCGCCGTCGTCCGTGAGCACGCCGTTCGAGAACGCGGGGCTCCCCTTGCGTTGCAGCACCACCGAGTTCTCGTCGGCGATCGCGAGCAGCGCGAGGTCGCTCCAGGAGGCAGGCTCCGCCAGATCGAGGCGCGGCTTGTCCTGCAAGAGCGCGAGTAGGCGGTCTTCATCCACCGCTCGTGACGACGTGACGCGCCACGGGCCGATTTCGCGCGGTACCTCCCCGGTGGCGCCCACACCACGGAGCCACATGAACCCCCCGGCGAAGACGGACAGGCTTTCGAGCGTCGCACCGCGCTTGCGGAACGCAACGAGCGCCTGCGCGTTCGGGCGCAGGAGCAGCGGCGCGACGAGAACGCCTCCTTCTTCGAGTTGATCGACCCAGTGCGGTGAGATGTCCGATGTGGCGGCGGTCAGCTCGAGACGCGCATACGGCGCGCCATCGGACCATCCCATCCAACCGTCGACGGTCTCGACGATCAACGCGTCGTACCCCGCCGCACGCAGATGTGCGCGGGCCTCGTCCGCGATGTCGGCATCGATGTCGAGCGTTACGACGTTCTCGACGCCGACCAGCTCGGCGAGGATCGCAGCGTTGTAGCCGGTGCCCGCACCGATCTCGAGGACGCGCTGGCCTCGCTCGAGGCGAAGCGCGTCGATCATGAGCGCCATGATCGCGACCTCGCTCGACGAGCTGATCGGATCACCCTTGTCGTCGTGCTTGGTCGGTATCGCGGAGCCGCTGTACACGCGGTCCAGATCGACATCGGGAAGAAATAGATGACGCGGCACAGCTCGGAACGCGGCGAGCGTTTCCTCCCGCGGATGAACCTGCTGCTCAAGCCGCTCGACCATGCGTTCACGCTGAACGTCCGCTGACGACGGCGCCTTGGTCGTCACTCCCATTCGATCGTCGCCGGCGGCTTCGAGGAGATGTCGAAGACGACCCGGTTCACGGCGGCGATCTCGTTCACGATCCGCGCTGACGCGCGCGCGAGCACGTCGTACGGCAGGCGCGCCCAGTCGGCGGTCATGAAGTCCTCGGTCGTCACGGCGCGGAGCGCGACGAGCGCGCCGTAGGTACGGAAATCGCCCATGACGCCGACGCTTCGCACAGGAGTAAGAACGGCGAACGCCTGGGCGACGGTGCGGTACAGGTCGGCCGCACGGAGCTCCTCGAGGAAGATCGCGTCGGCCTGCCGGAGCGTGTCGAGCGCCTCGCGGTCGACCGGGCCGAGCACACGCACGGCGAGGCCGGGACCTGGGAACGGGTGGCGCCAGAGGATGTCCTCGGGAATGCCGAGCTCGGCGCCGACGCGGCGGACCTCGTCCTTGAACAGGCGCCGCAGCGGCTCCACGACCTCGAGCGACATGACCTCGGGGAGGCCGCCGACGTTGTGATGCGTCTTGATCCGCGCGCTCGTCTTCGACTCGCGCGACCGCGACTCGATGACGTCCGGGTAGATCGTGCCCTGCACGAGCAGATCGACATCGCCGACGCGACGTGCTTGTTTTTCGAAGCAGCGGATGAATTCCTCGCCGATGATCATCCGCTTCTGCTCGGGATCGACGACACCGGCGAGACGACGGAGGAATCGCTCCGACGCGTCGACGTGAACGAGGCGCAGCCGCGGGCCGAATGTCGCGACGACCTCCTCGGCCTCATTCGCCCGCAGCAGTCCGGTGTCGATGAACACGCATGTGAGCCGGTCGCCGATCGCGCGCGCCACCAGCGTCGCGGCGACCGCGGAGTCGACACCACCGGAGAGCGCGCAGATCGCGTGGCGGTCGCCGATCGTCCGCTTGAGCTCGGCAACGGCCTCCTCAATGAAAGCCGCTGGCGTCCAATCGCCGTCACACCCGCACACGCGATACAGGAAGTTGCGCAGCACCTCGGCGCCGCGCGGTGTGTGCATGACCTCGGGGTGGAACTGCACGCCGAAGCGGTTCCGACCGTCGCTCATTGCCGCGAGTGGCAGCCGCTCGGTGCGCGCGATGCCGTGGAAGCCAGGCGGGAGCCGTTTCACGGTGTCGCCATGGCTCATCCAGGCGCGCTCGTGGTCAGAAAGGCCCTCGAACAGGCCGCCGGACTCGGCGATGTCGACCGTCGCGGGGCCGTACTCGCGCTTTCCTTCGGGCGCGACCTCCCCACCGAGCACGTGCGCCATGAGATGCATGCCGTAGCAGATTCCGAGGATCGGGAACCGACCGTCCAGGACCGCGGGCTCGATCTGCGGCGCATCCGCGTCGTACACGCTCGACGGCCCGCCGGAAAGGATCACGCCGACGACATTGCGGCGCTGCAGCTCTTCCGCGGTGACGTCGTGCGGGAAGATCTCGCAGTACACGCG
>JALYLT010000335.1 GCA_030774095.1 Chloroflexota bacterium | reverse complement strand
ACCAGCGTGAGCGGGATCATGAGGATGGAGATCCCTGCGAGCAGCGGGCTGATCCAGAGCATCATCGCGAGCACGCCGACGACGGTGAGGACTGATGTGAGCAGCTGGCTCATGCCCTGTTGCAGCGTCGTCGCGATGTTGTCGACGTCATTCGTGACGCGGCTCAGAAGGTCACCATGCGGATGGCTGTCGAAATATCGCAGCGGGAGCCGGGCGAGCTTGGCCTCGACCTCGCGGCGCAGGCCGTACACGGTCCGCTGTGCGACGCCGGCCATGAGGTATTGCTGCAGCCAGCCGAGGACCGCGGCGAGAAGGTAGACCACCGCGGCGAACACCAGGATCTGCGCGAGCTGTGTGAAGTCCACACCCACGCCCGGCACGACGTTGGTCCCGGACAGCATGTCAGCGAGCTGACCCTGGCCACGTGACCGCAGCAGCTCGACGGCCTGATCCTTCGTCATCCCCGCCGGCAGCGTCTTGCCGATGACACCCTCGAAGATCACGTTCGTGGCGTTGCCGATCAGCTTCGGGCCGATCACGCTGAAGACGACGCTCGCCGACGCGAGCACGGCGACGATCGCGATCGTCACGCGTTCCGGGCGCAGGCGCGCGACGAGCCGCCGGAATGTGCCTCGGAAGTCCTTCGACTTCTCGACGGGCATGCCCATGCCCATGAAGCCGCCCCCGCCGGGCCGCGCACCCGGCCGGTTACCTGGCCGCCCCATCATCATCATGCCGCGGCCTCACCGAGCTGCGATTCGACGATCTCGCGGTATTCCGCGCAGTCGGCCATCAGCTCGTCGTGCGTTCCGATCCCGACGACGCGGCCCTCGTCGAGGACCACGATCCGATCCGCGTGCAGGATCGTGCTCACGCGCTGCGCGACGATGACGACGTTCGCATCGCCCGTCTCGGCGCGGAGCGCCCGGCGCAGGCGCGCATCGGTCGCCGCATCGAGCGCAGAGAAGCAGTCATCGAAGAGGTAGATCGCAGGGCGCTTCACCAGCGCGCGGGCGATCGCGAGGCGCTGGCGCTGTCCGCCAGAGACGTTGGTGCCGCCCTGGTCGATCGGCGCCTCGAGTTGACCGTCCATGGCCGCGACGAAGTCGCGCGCTTGCGCGACCTCCAGCGCGTGCCACAGCTCCTCGTCGGTCGCGTTCGCGTTGCCGAAGCGCAGGTTGTCCGCCACCGTGCCCTTGAACAGGTAGGCGGTCTGCGGCACGAGACCGATGCGGCTCCACAGCCGGTCGAGCGACTGATCGCGCACGTCGACGCCGTCGACCAAGACGGTGCCGGTCGTGACGTCGAAACCGCGCGTGACGAGCGTCAGGAGCGTCGTCTTTCCTGACCCGGTGCCACCGATGATCCCGGTCGTCGTCCCAGGCCGCAGCTCGAACGACAGGTCGTGCAGCACCGCCCGCTCACTGTGTGGATACGCAAAGGTCACGTCCCGCATTTCGACGACGCCGGTGTTCCGCTCCGGCTCGACCGGCCCAGCGGGATCCGACACGGACGGGACCGTCCGCACCACGTCCTCGATCCGCTGCGCGCTCGCCTCCGCGCGAGGGACGAGGATGACCATGAACACGGCCATCATCACGGCGAACAGGATCTGGAAGATGTACATGAGGAAGGCAGTGAGATTGCCGATCGGCATCTCGCCGCTGTCGACGAGATGACCGCCGAACCACAGCACCGCGACGGTCGAGAGATTCATGATGCCGAGCAGGCTGGGCATCGCGAGAGCGAAGATCCGGTTCACGCGGAGCGCGGTGTCCGTCAGATCGCTGTTCGCTCTATCGAAGCGCCGCTGCTCGGATTCGGTGCGGATGAATGCGCGCACGACCCGGATGCCCATGATCTGCTCGCGCAGGACCTCAGTGATCTTGTCTACTCGCACCTGCATCTGGCGGAAGAGCGGCACCGAGATGGCGACCAGCGTGCCGATGACCACGGCCATGAGCGGGACGATGACGACCAACGTGAGCGAGAGCTGCGCGTTCTCGCGGATCGCCATGATGACCCCGCCGATCGCCAGGATCGGCGCGGTGAGGAGGATCGTGAGCGCGATCTGGAGGAAGAGCTGGACCTGCTGGACATCGTTCGTGTTGCGCGTGATCAGCGACGGTGTCCCGAAGCGAGTCATCTCACGCGCGGAGAAGTGCTGCACGCGCTCGAAGACGGCGCCGCGGACATCGCGGCCGACACCCATCGACGCGCGCGAGGCGAAGTACACGCTGATGATCGCGAGGACGCCGAGGACGAGCGTGACCGCGAGCATGACGGCGCCAGTACGCCAGATGTAGTCCGTGTCACCTTTCGCGACGCCGTTGTTGATGATGTCGGCATTCAGGTTGGGCAGGTAGAGGTTGGCGATCGACTGGATGAACACGAGGACGGTGACGATCGCGACCTCGGTACGGTACTTCGGCACGTAGCGGCGGAGCAAGCTGATCAGCATTTGCGACTCTTCCCGTCACCGAGCTCTGCGCCGATACGAAGGAACGCGTGCAGCGTCGTCTTGAGTGCGTCGCGCTCGCCGGGTGTCATCTTCTCGATGAGCCGGCCGAAGTGGTCGGAGGACCCGCGCTCCATGATGTCGAGGATGTGCTGACCCCGCCGGGACAGCTCCACGAGGACCGTGCGCCGATCGTCGGGATCAGAGCGCCGGGCCACGAAACCTCGCTGGTCGATCCGGTCGATGAGCGCCGATGCGCTCGCCGGGGTCATGTCGAGCGCTTCCGCGAGATCGCTCATGCGCTGCGGCTGCTTGCGGGCGAGCACGGACAGAGCGCGGAGCTGCGTGAAAGTGAGATCGGCGGCCGTCCAGCGCGGTCGCGCTGAGGCCATGAGCTCGCGCCACTGGTGGAGCAGGTCCGCGAGTTCGGTATCGGTTCGTACCA
>JALYLT010000334.1 GCA_030774095.1 Chloroflexota bacterium | reverse complement strand
TCACCGCGGTCGTCGTCTTCAACGGCGACGCGAAGGCGTCGCACACCGTGCGCGTTCCGCTCGCGTCGCTCGGGGTGGGGAACGACGTGACCGCGTCCGATGCCCTCGCGACGCAAGGTGTGGACGTCGCGTCACGCGACGGTGTTCTTTCGATCGATGTACCCGCGCGTGGCGCGAGCGTGTGGCTGGTAACGGCGCGTTCTCCTCAAGGATTGCCGCTGCTCGCCATCGCCGTCCTGGTGGTCGTCCTCACGTTCGCCGGCGGCTTCGCGCTGCGCCGGCGCCTCAGCTGAGCCGCGCGATGAGACCTTCGTTCGGCCCCAGCTCGACCGCGCTTCCAAGCCTGTCCCCCGTGCGCCCGTCCGACGTGGACAGCACGACGTCGGCGTCCTCGGTGATCGAGACGCGGCTCGGCCGCTCGAGGAAATTGAGCGCGACCATGAGCCGCTCGCCCTCGGCCTCGCGGAGATACGCGAAAACGCCGCGCGGCGCGCGAAGCGTGCGGTACGCGCCGCCGCGCAGCGCAGGCGAGCCGCGACGGAGCCAGACGAGACGGCGGTAGAACGAGAAGAGCGAGGCGGGATCGTCGCGCTGCGCCATGACGTTGACGCGCTCGGCGTCGGACGCCAGCGGCAGCCACGGCTCGCCGGTCGTGAAGCCGGCGTTGGGCGTCGCGTCCCACTGCATCGGTGTGCGCTCCGGGTCGCGGCCGTCGACGTCGACGACGCGCGCGGGCGGGATCGTTACGTCGGTCATACCGATCTCCTCGCCGTAGTAGATGAAGGGTGTGCCGCGCAGGGTCAGCAGCATCAGCGCGGCGACACGCGCGCGCTGCGGTCCGTAACGGCTCGCGGCGCGTGAGCGGTCGTGGTTGGAGAGCGTGTAGTCGGGCCAGGCGTGATGCGGGAGGAGACGTTCCCAATCCTCGACGATCGCGCGGAACCGCTCGGCGCTCCACGGTTGCCGGAGGAAGTTGAAGTTGAACGGCATGTGCAGCTCGTCGTCGTTCCCGTAGTACCGCACCAGATCTGCGAGCTTCCGTGTCGAGACCTCGCCCACCGCCATGCGGTCGTCGTACTCGTCGAGCAGGTGGCGCCAGCGCCGGTGGATGGCGTGGACCTCGTCGAGCTCCCAGTTGCGGCGCGGCCGACGTTTCGCGAAGAGCCGCGGATTGTCACGGAGCAGCTGGTCCTTCACCAGGCTGTGCGCGACATCGATGCGGAACCCGTCCACGCCCCGGTCGAGCCAGAAGCGCATCACGTCGTCGATGGCGCGACGCACGTCCTCGTTCCACCAGTTGAGATCCGGCTGCTCGGGCAGGAAGTGATGCAGGTAGTACTGGCCGCTGGCCTCATCGAGCGTCCAGGCCGAACGCTTCTGCGCCGCCCCGAAGACGGCGCGCCAGTTGTTCGGCGGACCGCCCCCGCGCGGGTCGGCCCACACGTACCAGTTGCGCTTCGGGTCTTCGCGCGACGAGCGTGAGGCGACGAACCAAGGATGCTGGTCGGAGGTGTGGTTCGGCACGAGGTCGACGATCAGGCGGATCTCGCGGCGATGCGCCTCTTCGAGAAGATGATCGAAGTCCTCGAGCGTGCCGAAGATCGGATCGACATCGCGGTAGTCCGAGACGTCGTAACCGAAGTCGGCCATCGGCGAGCGATAGAACGGCGAAAGCCAGATCGCTTGGATACCAAGCGACCGGGGGGTGCCGTCGTTCAGATGGTCGAGCCGCCGCGTGACCCCGGGCAGGTCGCCTACGCCGTCCCCATTCGAATCCTGGAACGAACGCGGGTAGACCTGATAGAAGACGCCCTCGCGCCACCACGACCCGCTCATGTTGCGAGAATGTAACGTCGGCGGGCATAAGCCCTGCAACGGTTTTGTCAGCAGGGGGTCGTCATGAAAGAGCAACAGACACCGCACAACCAAGAAGGCGAGCCACCGACCCACGGGCACGACGAGACCGCGCAGCGACTGGAGCAGAAAGCCGACGAGCAGGAAGGCGAATCCAATCGTGCGCGCACCGAGGACAAGGCACGCGAAGCACGCGACGGCAACAAGAAAGGTCGCGAGGTGCGCTTCGGCGGCTAGCGACTAACCTCGTTGGCGTGGCCGAAGACGGTCTTCAGGATCACTACGCGCCGAACGGCACGTGCTTCGGCTGCGGTCCACGCAACGAGAAGGGTCTTCGCGTCAAAAGCCACGTACGCGGCGACGAGGTCGTCGCGACGTGGCGCGCGGAGAAGTTCCACGAGGCATACGACGGCGCGCTATCCGGCGGGGTCATCGGCACGCTCATGGACTGCCACTCCAACTGGACCGCCGCCTACGAGCTCATGAAACGAGCCAGCGCGGATGCGCCGCCGTGCACCGTCACCGCCGAGTACACGATCAAGCTCAAGCGGCCCACGCCGACCGACGGAGAGATCGAGATCGTCGCGCACGCGGTCGCCATCTCAGACGATCGTGCAACGGTCGAGGCGGAGCTGCGCGCCGGCGGCAAGGTGTGCGCGACGTCCTCCGGCCTGTTCGTCGCGGTGAAGCCAGGACATCCCGCGTATCACCGCTGGTGATCCGCGCGCCTCCGGCCACGCGCGCGAAGAAAGCGGAACACGAAGTACCCGACAAAGACCACGGGTATGAGGACGACGATGTACCCGAGGTACGCGGGCGCGACAAAGTCTTCGATCGAGGGTCCCAAGAACGCGCCCAGGAGGACCCAGCCGGTCCAGTAGATCAGGCCCGCCACGAAGACGCCCGCCGAGAACTGCGTGACAGGAACATGCGCCGTGCCGGCGATGAGCGACATCGCGACCCGCAGACCGGGGATGAGCCGGCCGATGAGGACCGCTCGGAACCCGCCACGCTGCACGCGCTCGATCCATTCGTCGACGCGTCGCGTGT
>JALYLT010000333.1 GCA_030774095.1 Chloroflexota bacterium | reverse complement strand
GGCAAGCGCTGGATGTATCGACGCAATAATCGCATCGGACTCAACGTCGCAGACCTCGGACGCCGCGATGCCTACGGCATCGAGTTCATCCGGCCAGAGGTTGCGCTGCTGTACAAGTCGGCATCACCCCGACCCGTCGACGAAACGGACTTCCTGTATGTGCTGCCACGGCTCGATGTCGCGCAGCGAGGCTGGCTCTGCGGCGCGCTGTACACGACCGATCCGACACACCGCTGGCTCGGCCGCATGAAGCTCGTGACGCAATGAAAAGAGCCCCCGCCGCTTGCGCGGCGGGGGCTCTCTCTTTCAGCTGATCGGTGCGCCGCTTAGGCGTATCGACGGGATGCTGAAGGCCGGACCTGCTCGAAGCAGGAGCTGCAGTACACGGGCTTGTCGCCGCGCGGCTGGAAAGGCACGCGCGCCTCGTTGCCACAGTTGCTGCAGGTGGCCGTGAAGAACTCACGGGGACCACTCATGCCACGGCTGTCGCCGTACGAACCGCCGGCGCCGCCGCTTGCGCGACGTGCCGCGCGACAGCTCGTGCATCGGCCTGGCTCGTTGACCAGGCCACGGGCCTGGTAGAACTCCTGTTCCCCAGAAGTCCAGATGAATTCCTGACCGCAGTCTTTGCAGGTCAGAGTTTTGTCGGTGAAGCTCATTGTTGAAGCTTCCTCCCTTTATGTTGCTGACGCCTTGAGCACTCGCCATGGGGTTCGGGAGGAAGAAACGCCTCAGAACGCCCGCGTTGATCACTCTTGCCGCCGCGTGTCCCTTACGGGACGAGATCATTGTACCGCGTCTTTGGCCCTCACACCATCATTTCGGGTGCTTTTCATCGCGCCATGGGCTCGGGAGCTTGTTCGTTGGAAAGGTGCGCGGAAAGGCCTCGCCGAGCCACTCATCGAACCACTCGCCCGAGCGGAACCACGAGCGCGGATAGGTGCCGATCTGGGAATAACCCGACTTCTGGTTCGCGCGCCAGCTGCCCTGGTTCGCGAGCGCGATCCAGTTGTGCGTGCGATGGAAGGCCATCTCGTTCCAGATGAATGCCATCCGCAGGCGGACCGCCTCGCTCGCGATGCCTTTGCCGTAGAGGTCGTGGCGTCCGATGAAGATCCCGGTCTCTCCGTCGCGGCTCGTCCAGTCAATGTCGAAGATCCCCGTCAGGCCGACGGTCTCGCCGTTGTATGCGATCGACCACAAGACCGACTTCGTGCCTTCGAGATCCTTCTTCATACGCTCTTCGGCGGTCGCCGGGGTCTCGCTGGTGAAACGAGGTCCCCAGAAGCGCGTCACTTCGGGCTGCATGCCCCAGGTCCGGAACAGGTGGTAATCCTCCAGGACCGGCGGGCGCAGCTCGATGCCGTTATCGCCGACGATGCGCGGACCGAACATCAGCGGCCCGCCCCGAGCGGCGCGTACTCGCGCTCGCTCCCAGCCCAGCGTTCGTCCCAGGTAGCTCGCTCCATCACAAGCCACACTTCGTCGACGTACGCCCCGTCTCGATAGAAGACCTCGTGGCCTCGACCGAACTCCGTGTAGCCGAGCTTCTCGGCGATCCGCAGGGCAGCCGTGTTGTCGGCGCGCAGCTCGAACGCGGAACGCTTCAGGTCGAGGTAGTCGAAGAAGTACCGATGCAGTGCGAGTGCCGCGTTCCAGCCGTACCCCTTTCGCCACTCCTCCGGATCGAGCATGAAGTGCTGGAGGTGAGCGTTCGGAGGGCCTTCGATCCCACCCAGTCGGGCGCGGGCCAGTCCGATCAGGCGGCCTTCCGTTTCGATCGACCACAGCACTGCGCGCTGGTCCTTCGCCTGCTCCTTGAAACGGTCTTTCCACGTCGCGGGCATCGCGGGCTCGTGCCAGATCGGGCCTGCGTGCCGGATCCGCACGTCGGCCATCCAGCGCGCGTATGTGGGGAGGTCGTCCTCCGTCGGAGTGCGCAGTGTGGTCCGCTTGCCCTTCACGATGCCGCCGAGAGCCATAGCCCCTCGAGGATAAGCGCGGCCCGGCACGTACAGGTCACGCAGGCGGTAGACGGACTGTGAATTCGGCGCCGCCCTCGTCGATGTTGCGCGCGGTGATGGCGCCGCCGTGCGCGACCGCGATCGCCTGCGCGATCGCGAGGCCGAGACCCGCGCCATCACGCTCAGCGTTCTCGCCGCGATAAAACCGGCGGAAGAGTCGTGTCTGCGCGCCGCCAGGAAGTCCGGACCCCGCGTCTCTCACGCGCACGACCGCCTGGCCGTCCTCGCGCGCGCCGCGCACCGCGACGGACGCGCCGCGCGGCGAGTGCTTCACCGCGTTGTCGATGAGGTTGGTGAAGAGCTGCGCAAGCTTGTCGGGATCGCCGCGCACCGCCGGCAGGCCATCGGTCGCGACGTCGAGCTTCACGCCGGCCTCTTGGGCCTGCACCTCGAGGGCGGCGACCGCGCTCCTCACCAGCGCCGTCGCTTCGACGCGCTCGCGCGCGAGCTCGGGACCGCCGGCCTGGAGCTTCGCGACCTCGAGGAGTCCCTCGACCATGCGGATGAGCCGGCGCGACTCGCGCTGGATGATCTTCGCGGCGGGCGGAGCGGCCTCGCCGGCGGCCTCGCCCTCGGCGATCGCCTGCGCGAAACCCTGGATCGACGTGAGTGGCGTGCGCAGCTCATGCGAGATGTCCGCGAGGAACGCCTGCTCGCTGTCACGCGCCCGCTCGATCTCGCCCGCCATCTCATTGAACGCGCCACCCAGCTCGGCCACCTCGCTGGGGCCCGCGACCGGCACACGCGTGCGGTGCTCGCCGCGCGCAAAGCGCCGCGCGCCGCTCACGAGCTCGCGGAGCGGTCGGGTGATCGTGCGCGACAGCAGGCCCGCGACGATGAGCGCGAAACCCGCGGCGACGACGCCCGCGACGAGTAGTGAT
>JALYLT010000332.1 GCA_030774095.1 Chloroflexota bacterium | reverse complement strand
GACAGGCCGTACACGCTCGGGATCGTTCCCGGCGGCGCATCGTTCGCCGGACTCTGGGTCTACAAGGACGACCACACCGACTTCCGCGTGCTGGGTGCGCTTGCCAGGATCCTGCCGCAGTGGATCTCGCTCGATGACGCGAAGGCCGCGTCGCTCGATCTCGCGAAGGGCGACCAATCCGCCGTCACATCGGTGCAGTACGGCTACGACTCGACCGTCATGCGACCGGTGAAGGCCGGCGAGGGCACGAGCGGCCACGAGGTGCTGCAGTTCACCAAGCCCGGCTGGACCACGATGCGGCCGGGCATCATCGTCGACGCCCGAAAGCCCGGCGAACGCAACCCCTATTACAAGAAGTACGGCGCGCGCACGATGCGGCCGGTCGTGAACTTCGACACGTGCATCAAGTGCACGATGTGCTGGCTCGACTGTCCGGACGAGTGCTTCGAGGTCACACCCGAAGGCCACTACGAGGTGGTGTACGAGGCGTGCATCGGTTGCGGCATCTGCGCGCAGGTCTGCCCGGTGAAGGACTGCATCGTCATGGTGGACGAGCTGAAGTTCACCGACAACAAGGACAAGTGGCAGCTGTGGAAGACGGACCGTCCGAAATACAACGCGTGGTTCGAGGACATGAGCGGTGTCTCCGCCGATCCCAAGCAGGGCGCGGCGGGCAGCGTGCCTCCGAACGCGAATCCCGCGGCCAACCCGACGACATCGGCGGGAGGTGACGAGTAAATGGCAGTCGAGGTCAAGACCAAAGAGACGAACGAGATCGAGACCGAGCAGCTCGCGACGGGCTGCGAAGCCATCGCCGAGGCCATCCGCCTCGCTGACGTCGACGTGATGGCGGCCTATCCCATTCGCCCGTACGACGGCGTGATGCAGGCAGCAGCGAAGCTCATCGCCAACGGCAAGATGGACGTCGAGTACATCGTCGCCGACGGAGAGCACAGCCAATTCGAGATCGTGAAGCACGCCTGCGCCGTCGGGGCCCGCGTGTTCGTCGGCTCGTCGGGCGTCGGCTGGTTCTACGCCTTCGAGGCGATCGCGGTGACCGCGGGACTGCGCCTCCCGGTCGTTGCGATCTGCGGCAACCGCGCCCTCGACGACCCGGGCGCATTCGGCACCGAACACAACGACTCGCTCGCGGTACGCGACCTCGGCTGGCTTCTGCCGTGGGCCGAGACGGCGCAGGAAGCGCTCGACCTCGCGCTCATGGCCTGGCGGGTCTGTGAAGACAAGCGTGTGTCGCTCCCGATCGCGATCGGGCTCGACGGCGCCTTCCTCACCCACTCGCAGCACATCGTGAAGATCCCGACCCAGGCCGCGGTCGACCGCTTCCTGCCGAAGTTCGACCTCGGCGACCGCCTCCTGCACCCGGACAACCCGATCACGATCGCTCCGCAGGTCGACCAGGACTGGCTCATGGAGATCCGCCGGCAGAACGACAACGCCATGCGGCAGGCGCTCACGGTGATCAGTGAGGCGCACGCCGACTTCAAGAAGATCTTTGGCCGCGGCGGAGAGAACCCGTTCCTCGACGAGTACATGACCGAGGACGCCGATTTCGTCGTCATCGGTCAAGGCACGCTCTCGCTTCCGATGAAGGTCGCGATCCGCCGTCTGCGGAAGGAGCGGGGCCTCAAGATCGGGCTCGTCCGCCTCAAGTGGTTCCGCCCGTTCCCGACCGAGGAGGTCGTGAAGAGCCTCAGCCGCTTCAAGGCGGTCGGCGTGATCGACCGCGACTACAGCTTCGGCTCGCCGTACTACGGCGGCGTCCTCTACAACGAGATCCGCTCCGCGCTGTACTCGCAGGACAAGCGCCCCGTCATCGTCGGGTTCATCGCCGGACTCGGCGGCCGCGAGATCGAACAACCGATGGCGACCGAGATCTTCGAGAAGACCATGGCAGCCGGCACCGGCGACCTCAAGGCCGGCGACACGTGCCATTGGATCGGCGTACGGGAGTAAGTGATGACAACTGAGATCATGCCCGCCCAGAACCTGCCACAGATCAAGGGGGTCAAGGACGTCCCGTACGACGAGCTCTTCGTGTCGGGACACCGTACCTGCCAGGGCTGCGAATCCGCGCTCGTGATGCGACACATGGTGAAGGCGTCGGGTCCGCGCACGATCGTGCTCGGCTCGACCGGCTGTATGTACGTCGCGAACACGACCTACTACACGACACCGTGGGTCGTGCCGTGGATGCACACGCAGCTCGGCGCGTCGGGGTCGGCGGCGCTCGGCACCGCGGCCGGTCTCAAGGTGCTGATGCGGAAGGGCAAGCTCAAGAACGAGAAGATCAACGTCATCGCGTTCTGCGGTGACGGCGGCGGTGCCGACATGGGCATCGGCGCGATCTCCGCGACCCTGACCCACAAGGACTACAACTGCCTCGTGCTCCTGTACGACAACGAGTCGTACGCGAACACGGACATCCAGCTCTCGAGCCAGACACCGTACGGCGCGGTCACGACCTTCTCGCCGTCGGGAGACAAGAAGCGGCTCATGCACACGCGCTGGAAGAAGAACGTGCCCGGCATGCTCGCCGCCGGTCACCCCGAATCGCGCTACATCGCCGCCGGTTGCGCCGCGTACGCCGTGGATCTCATGAACAAGATCCGCAAAGCGCTCGAGCTCGGCGGGCCGACGTTCGTGCACACGCTCGACCCGTGCCCGAAGGGCTGGGACTACCACCCGCAGTACAGCCAGGAGCTCGGTCACCTCGCGGTCGAGACCGGCATCTGGCCGCTCTACGAGGTCATGGACGGCGTCTGCAACCTCACAGGGCCGACGCGCCAGATCGCCGAAGGCCGCAAGAAGCGCAAGCCGGTCTACGAGTACCTGAAGCGCCAGGGCCGCTTCGCGCACTTCATCGACGAGGACGTCGAGCATTTCCAA
>JALYLT010000331.1 GCA_030774095.1 Chloroflexota bacterium | reverse complement strand
GTGCGAAGGAGATCGGCGCCGCGCCGGACCAGAACACGACGCTGCGTGCGTTCGTCGGTGTCGATACGCACTTCGACACGCTGAATGCGGAGAACTTCGCGCGCTGGCGCGAGCGCCCCGCAGCCGAACAGCTCGCCGAGCTCCGTTCGGCCCGCGACGAGCTGCGTGCTGCGCTCGCGGAGCTGCCCACGGATCTCCTCACGGTCGACGATGCGGAGACCGACGGGATCAAGCGCTATATCTGGCAGCCGGCGGTGAACCATCTCCGCCAGCACGCCGGGCACATCGATGCCGCCCTCACGAGAAAAGGAGCCAGCATATGACCGTCATCACACAGGAGATCCCACTCGTCGACCTGAAGACGCAGTACGCGACGATCCGCGACGAGGTCCGTCAGGCGATCGACGAGGTGCTCGACAGCATGCAGCTCACGATCGGCCCGAACGTCCGTGCCTTCGACAAGGAGTGGGCGGAGTACTGCGGCACCACGCACGCGATCGGCGTCGGCTCCGGCACCGACGCCCTCCAGCTCGCGATCCGCGCGTGTGGCGTGTCCTCGGGTGACGAGGTCATCACGGTCTCGCACACGTTCTTCGCGACCGTCGAGGCGATCGTGTACGCGAACGCGCGCCCGATCCTCGTGGACGTGGACGAGCGTTCGATGCTCATGGACATCAGCTCGGTCGCGTCGCGGATCACGCCGCGGACGAAGGTGATCATTCCCGTGCATCTCTACGGGCGCACCGTCGACCTGAGGCCGCTGCGCCAGCTTGCGCAGGACCGCGGCATCACCATCATCGAGGATGCCGCGCAGGCGCATGGCGCGCTGCTCGACGATGGCAAGAAAGCCGGAACGGGTGGTCGCGCCAACTGCTTTTCGTTCTACTGCAGCAAGAATCTCGGCGCGTACGGCGAGGCCGGCAGCATCACGACGAACGACGACAAGCTCGCCGACGACCTACGCGCGCTGCGCGAGCACGGCCAGTCCACGCGCTACTACCACCCGATCGTCGGCTACAACGCCCGGCTCGATGAGATCCAGGCCGCGATCCTGCGCATCAAGCTGCGTCACCTCGACGAGTGGAACGCGCGCCGCCAGGCGATCGCGGCCAGCTACAACCAGCTCTTTGCGGGCCTCGACATCATCATGCCGGAGATCCCCAGCGGCGGGCGCCACGTCTTCTACTGCTACGCCGTCCGCGTGCCGGGCGGCCGGCGCGACGCGCTCCGCGCGTATCTCACCGAGCGCGGGATCGGGACGCAGATCCATTACCCGGTGCCGATCCACATGCAGGAGGCCGCGCAGTTCCTCGGCTACCGCAAGGGCGATCTGCCCGTGACGGAGAAGGTCTCGGGCGAGGTGCTTTCGCTACCGATGTACCCGGAGCTCACCGACGCTCAGATCGACCGCGTGGCCGCGAGCGTGACGGAGTTCATTCGGAAGAAGGCTTGACCCGCAGGAACGCCGTGAACCAGCGCGACACCTCGCCGGCGGCATCGGTCGCGCCGGCGATCCGCCGTGCGACGTCGTTGATCTTCGCTTCGTAGTCGGGCTGCGCCGGCGCGACGAGCAGCGGGTGCACCACCCGCGCGATGAGGTCGTACAGCCCGTACCGGCGGATCTCCACGATCTCGAAGTGACGGCGGACGAACGGCCACAGCGTGACTTCATCGAGGTCGGAATTGAACTCGACGTCCGGCATGCGCGGCAGCCCCATCTTTTCACGCAGCTGATTCAGTCCCTCGCGGCCCTGCCGAGTCCCCTCCTGCATGATGAAGTACCCGCCCGGCTTGATCACACGCGCAATGTGCTCGATCGCCTTCTGCTGGTTCTCCCAGGAGGCGAGGTTGATGAGGCAGCGCTGGGCGACGGCGACGCCGAAGGTCTTTTCTACGTATGGAAGCGGCGAAAGGATGTCGCGGACCTCGAAGGTGATGTTCGGGATATGGCCGTGCTCACGCTTCGCCCGCGCGATCATCGCATCGGAGTAGTCGATCCCGAGGATCTGTACTGCCTGCTTCGCGAAGATCGCCGTCGAGTAGCCGTTGCCGCAGCCGACGTCGAGGATCACCTGTCCGGGCGAGATGTAACGGAGCGCCTCGTCGATCTCGAGCATCCGCTGGTTGCGGTCGGTCATGGTGACGTAGGTGCCCTGGAGATCGGTGTCCTTGGCGCGCCCGTCCCACGTTTCCTTGATGCGGTCGAGCGACTGCGGCGACATGGTGCCGCGTACTTTACCGGCCGCGGCGGACGCCCCTGCGAGCGCCCGCCGCGGCGGTCGACTACGTGAGGTTGTTTCCGATGTTGCTGAAGATGTTCTCGATCTGACCGCGCAGGAACACCATCGCCAGGATGACCGCGATCGCGATGACGGCGATGATGAGTGCATATTCCACGAGGCCCTGGCCGTCCTCGTCACGGATGAACCGCTGAAGATCCATGACTGCTCCTTCCTTCGTACTTGCTTGGCTGCTTAATTGCGATGTCAGAATTCTGCTTCATGCGGCGGTACCGACAAGGTCGCCCTAATGGGGGACTTTGGTCCCTATCGCCTGGTGGTACTCGGCCTCCTGACGGGTCGATCCAACCGTGTAGCTCAGCCTTTCCTGAACGCGTCTGACGATTCGGTCCGTCTTTTCGGATGACGGACACCCGGCCGTCGTGTTCGACGTACGCGTGGGAAGCGTCGTGAACTCGCGCCTGAGGTTTCGCACGACGATCCGGCCTTCGCGCACGACCTTCACGGGGTCGGAGCGCAGCATGCGACGAAAGAGCGGCACGCGGTTGGGCCAGTAAGCGCTCCGTTCACCACGGTCGGGAGGAGCACGACGACCAGAAGGTCCGCCGGCCCGAGGCTGCCGCCGCCCGCGTAGGCTGAGACGCGCATGGGACGCATGGTCGTGACG
>JALYLT010000330.1 GCA_030774095.1 Chloroflexota bacterium | reverse complement strand
GTGCTGGGCGACCTCTCCAGTGTCGAAATGCGACTCACCGCCAACTACCAGCCGCGCGACTACTGCGTGCAGTACCGGGAGAGCGACTTTGACTTTGTGAGTCGTCTGATGGAAGAGGAAGGGATCTTCTACTTCTTCACGCACACACAGGGCGGGCACACGATGGTCCTCGCGGACACCGCCGCAGGCGTCTCGGACATCCCCGGCCCGCATGTCGTCACGTTCGACACGACCGGCTCGGGGAAGACGCCCGCGCAGGCAGTCTTCAGCTGGGAGAAGACCCAGGAGCTGCGCGCAGGAAAGGTGACGCTCTGGGACCACAACTTCCAGCTGCCGGACGATCCGCTTGAGGGCACTGCGATCATTCGCGAGAGCGTCCGCGTTGGTCAGGTCGCGCACATGCTGCGCGTCGGAGGGAACGAGCGACTCGAGCTGTACGACTACCCGGGCGGGTACGCCAAGCGCTTCGACGGCATCAGCCCGGGCGGCGGCGAGCAGCCGGGTGAGCTGCAGAAGCTCTTCGAGGCCGCGCAACGCACCGCCGCGATCCGCATGGAGGAGGAGGCGCTCGCGAGCCTCATGATCGACGGGGCGTCGAACTGCCGCTCCTTCACGAGCGGGAACCGCTTCTCGCTCGAGCAGCATCCGAATGGCGATGGCGCGTACGTCATCACCCGCGTCGAGCACACCATCCGCGTGAAGGACCCGGACGCCGGCGAGCGCGGCCTTCAGTACGAGAACCGCTTCACGTGCATCCCCGAGGCGCTGCCGTTCCGACCGACACGACTCACGCCGAGGCCGGTGATCCCGGGCACGCAGACCGCGGTGGTGGTCGGCCCGCCCGGCGAGGAGATCTTCACGGACAAGTACGGCCGCGTGAAGGTCAAGTTCGCGTGGGACCGCGAAGGCGGCCGCAACCGCGACAGCTCGTGCTGGATCCGCGTGGCGCAGCCGCTCTCCGGCACCGGCGGCGGCGTGTTCTGGCTTCCCGAGATCGACGACGAAGTGGTCGTCGCCTTCGAGGAGGGCGACCCGGATCGGCCGTACGTGCTCGGCACTGTCTTCAACCCGCGCCGTTTGCCGCCACCGCCGAACCCGCAATAAGTAGGTATGCATGACGTCTAGAAGGAGGAGGACGCGATGACAACGAGAAGGAGCGCCGTATCGCGAGCTCTCATGGCCCTCGCGGGGATGGCGGGGATCGGCGCCGCGGGCGTGGGTGGTGCGAAGCTCGTGCCGCCGTCCGAGCCGAGCGCCCTCGTCCTCCATGGGCGCAACTGGCGCACGGTCGAAGGCCGGCTGGGCGAGCTCCCGACGGAAGGCGACAGGATCAGCGTGCGCGGTGATCTGATCGATGAAACGCACGGCAAGCCCATCGGCGAGTTTTACGCCGCTGGCTTCGCGATCGGCGGCGGGTCGCACCCGGCACATGGCGAGAGGCTCGAGCTGCACACGTTCAAACTCCGCGACGGGACGATCATCGGCAGTGGCACCGCCGGACAGCTCGAGGGCACGTTCGCGATCCTGGGCGGCACCGGCAGCTACGCGAGCGCGCGTGGCACGTACGTCGCGCGCCAACGTCATCAGGACTTCGGCGGAGATGGGTCCGCTGAGTTCGTACTGAAGCTGACGCGGTAGTCTCAGGTCTCAGCCGCGCTCGCGCATCACTCCCATGAATTTCGGCTGCTCGTTCTCCGAGATGACCTGAACGATCTTGAGTTCGTCGTTGAACAGCGCCAGCGTGTAGGTCGCCTCGAACTCGTAGAGCGGCTTGTCCCCCTCGCCGCGCAGGTCCCATGTGAGGTGTGCCTGCGCGATCTGTGGCGATACGTCGATGACCCGTAGATCGACCATCGCCGCCCGGCGAACACCCATCGCGCGGTACATCTGGAGGATCCGCTCGATCACGACGAGCCACGCGTCACGCGACGGGACCGGCACGAGCGCGACGTCTGCGTTGTGCGTCACGACATGTGCCGGATAGGCGTAGCGATCCGCGACGGCGTCCTTGTCCTGGCGTTGGAAAGCCGACGCGTACGCCTCGAGGAACGCCCTCGCCTGATCGCCGCTGATACCAGCCGCGGACACGCTTCGAGCCTATCGGGAATGCTTCGGACCCGCGCCGGCGTTCGATAGAGTGGGCAGGTGGCCAGCGACGAGTTCGAAGCCGAGGCGCTCCGCCACCTGGACGCGCTCTACCGGACGGCGTTACGTATGACGCGGTCAGAGGCCGATGCGGAGGACCTCGTGCAGGAAACCTATATCCGAGCATTCCGGTTCCGCGAGCAGTTCACGCTCGGCACGAACATGAAGGCCTGGCTCTTCCGGATCCTGACGAACACCTTTATCAACACCTACCGCCGCAAGACCGCGCAGCCCGAGGTCACCGACCTTGAAGGCGTCGACGAGTTCTCGCTGTATCGCCGGATGGCCGACGACCGTGCGGCTTCTTCATCGCCAGACCCGGAGGCGGAGCTGCTCAATAGCGTCGTCGATACCGAAGTGACCGATGCGCTCGAGGCGCTTCCCGAGAAATTCCGGACCACTGTCCTCCTCGACGTCGAAGGCTTCTCCTATAAGGAGATCGCCGAGATGCTCGGCATCCCGATCGGGACGGTGATGTCGCGGCTCCACCGGGGGCGCAAGTTCCTCCAGAAGCGCCTCTACGACCTTGCTCGCGAGCGCGGCATCGCCGCCGTGCGGACGCCCCAGAAGAGTTAGGAGGGAAGGGTGGACTGCAACGACTGCGTTGAGCGGCTCTACGCCTTCCTCGACCTCGAGCTCGACGAGAAGGAGCTCGCCGCGGTCCGCGCTCACGTCTCCGGATGTGACGAGTGCGGCGATGAGTTGGGGCTCGAGGCCCGCTTCCTCGACCGTCTTCGCGACTGCTGCACCTCCGAGATCGCCCCGATGCAGCTCCGCGAGC
>JALYLT010000329.1 GCA_030774095.1 Chloroflexota bacterium | reverse complement strand
GGCGTGGACCTAGCCCAACTGTGGGCAGAATCTCGCGCGGGCGACGCGAGGTCTCGTGGAGCGCTCATTGAGCGCTACTCGGACCTCGCCGTCGGCATTGCCCGTTGTATGCGCATCCCTCCCGCATCTCTTGCGGATCGTGACGACGCCGCGTCCGCTGCGATGATCGGGCTCATTGGCGCCGTCGATCGCTTCGATCCCCGCCGGGGCGTCCCCTTCGAGGCATACGCGGCACTACGCATCCGCGGCGCCGTTGTCGACGAGCTCCGTCGCGTCGACGAGCGAGGCCGTGCCGACCGTCGACCTGAGGGCGCCGAGCTGGCGGTGTCGCTCGACGACCTGATGGAGAAGGGCGTCCACCAGGGTCCCGCCACCGACGATGGGTTCACGGAGCGCTTCGAGCAGGAAGATCTGAAAACCCGAGTTCAGGACGCGCTGGGGAGGCTACCGGCTCGCCAGCGTGAGGTCATCGCGCGGTACTACGGCGATGAGCTCACGCTGCGCGAGGCGGGGGTGAAGATGGGCGTGAGCGAAGCGCGCGCCTGCCAGCTACACGGTCGCGCGATCCAGAACCTCCGACGCGACCTCTCCGTGCACATCACCGCGGCGCCCGCGCGGGTCCAGCAGCAAGTCGCCGCCTAAGTCCGGCTTCTCTTTCGACTCAGCTCGCGACCAGCGCCGCCGCGCGCTGCGTTGGAAGGAACACCTCCGCCCGCAGACGCAACCGGCCCACGTCCGTCATCCACACCGCGAGCCCAAGTGGCGCGAGCAGCTCGCGAACGCGCTTGCGGTCGGGTCCGGAGAAGAGCGGCTCGAGATCGTCGAACACCGGGTGCGCGATCGTGTGGAACTCGAGCGTGTCGCCGCGCAGCACGGGCGCGTGCGCCGCGAAGATGCCGAGGCGCTCGTACTTCCACCAGACGTATTCCGCCCGCCCGTGGTCGTGCGCGATGCGCAGGCGTCGGTCGCCGTCGCTGCCTTCGAGACGCCCGTCGCCCAGCAGCGATCCCAGGATGACCTGGACCTGCACCGGATCCGGCACGATGCGCCGGAGCACGCGCTCTGGATGCTCCCCCACGCCATGAACGTCGGCACGGGATTGCTGCCAGCCGCAGCTCGTCGCACTGCCTCTCTACGTGCTCGCGCGAAGTGCCTCGGCGACGAGCTCAGGCCCGCGAGTGTCCATCCACCGCTCGACGACCAGCGCGCGATCCACCAGAGCTCCGAGTCCATCCGGGAACGGGCGACCTTCGAGCGAGCGGCCCGCCCACCACACGACGATGACCGCCCAGTGGAGGATGGCCAGCTCGGGCAGAGCCGCGAGCTCCGTGAGGTCAAGCCGCTCCGTCCCCAGGTAGCCCCGTAGGACCGGACGCCACAACACCTCCCCTCGGTCCCTGAGGATCACGCTGGAAAGACCCGCAGCCAGCTCCATCGCGCGGACGTCGCGGCCGGAGTACTCGAAGTCCACGATGCCGCGCACGCGTCCGGAACGCACCAGGACATTCCCGAATGAGAAGTCTCCATGGATGAGCTGCGTCGGGAGCGAGGCGTAGATCGGACCGGCACGCTCAGCAGAGCGCTCCACCAACTGCCGCCCTTGCCGGCTGATGACCTCGTCAAGATCCGCGAGGTCGGTGACAGCGGGATGCATCGCGCGGAGGTCGCCGGCGAAGACGGGTGCTGCGACATCGGTGTGCTCGATGCCCGCCAGCGCGATGTCCAAGCGCGCGAACGCCTCCGCCGCTCGCGCCACAGCGGCGGTGTCCCCGTCATCGAGCGTCTCCCCCGGGATGCGCGGGAAGAGGGCGCAGTGGCGTGCCGTGTCGACCTCCAGCGCGATCGTGTCGCCGCGTTTCGTGGGAAGCGGTTGCGGCACTCGGAACGGGAGATCTGCTTCGACCAGGCGCCGCAGGACCTCATGCTCGAAGCGGATCCCTTGCAGCGGCTTGGCGACGTACACGCGCAGAACGTGCGCGCCGGCAGCGCTATCCACAAGATAGGACTCGTTGCTCATGCCAAACGCCGTGCGGACGAGCTCGCGCGGCCGTGGCAGGTCCCATTGATCCAGTAAGTCCTCGTACATGTACCGAAGGATGCCGGAAACGCCAAACGAACTCGGTGGCGCCTCGATCAGCGCTTGCGCGCGCCCGCGGCTGAGCGGATCGACCCATGTGATGCATGCGTGGACTTCTTCGTGTGTCTGGCGGCTGGGATGAAGCATGCCTCTCCTTGTTGGTTCATGAACGACGCCAGCTTGTCTGGACTGGTGCCTTGGTAACCCTCCAGCGCGAACTTGAGCATGGAGCCCGGTGTGTTCAGGTATGGCGGTAACGCATCTGGGAAGAACATCACGCCAGCCTCGGCTCACGCGTAATCGTGGTTGATCAGCCAGGCCAAGAACTCGAGAGCGCGCCAGCCGTGTGTGTCGCGGCGGACGTTGAAGGTCACGTACCAGCTGCCCTCTGGCTACTGGCCACCTTTGAGTGGCTCGGGATGACCGCCGCAACTACCAAGCGTGGCGATGCCGTCGAACGCATTGAGTGCGTGGACCAGACGTCGGATCCTTGGCGTCGATCTCGGGCTTGGGCGTCACCGCAGCCTTCAGGACACCGATCACAGCGGTCGCGCCTTGCGCCTGGAAAAGAAAACGACCTCGCACGCTTTCGCGTCGAAGTCGTTTTATCCCGGCCCTGACCTATTTTCCCGGGGACCGACGTCCCGAGTATCTTCGGCGCTGGTGGGCTTAACTACTGTGTTCGGGATGGGAACAGGTGTGACCCCACCGCTCGAAGGACCGAGACCTCAAGTCTATCTACGTTTGCGAGGCGCGGTCAAGTCTCAGCCGCTTGCTTTGACATGGATGACGTTGTTGACGCCAGCTTCGCACGGCGGCTCGCGGCCTTCGCGATCGACGTTTTAGTAGTCGTAG
>JALYLT010000328.1 GCA_030774095.1 Chloroflexota bacterium | reverse complement strand
GGCGCTCATGTACGAGTTCGGGCCGCAGCTGTCGGCTATCGAGATCATCCCCTGGGAATCCGGCACGTTCGACGTTTCCGTCGACGGTCAGCTCATCCATTCGATGACGCGTGACGGTGGCTTCCCCGAGCTTGCGACCGTCAAGTCGGCCGTGCGTTCCCGACTAGTGAGCCCGCCGGGTGTTTAGCCGCTACTAAACCCGCGACAACGACTGACTTTCGCCCCACCTCCCCGTACACTCGCGCGGGCTGGCGGGCGCCGCCCAAATGGCAGGGAGGGAATCCAGAGGCATGGCCGCATACGGAATACGCGCGCGTCTCGCGACCTTTGCGATCGCGCTTTCGCTCATCACCGCGGGGTTTCCCGCGAACGCGAGTGACAACGACCCCGATGCGATCAACGTCGCAGACGACGAGACCGCGTCGAAATGGTTCGTGGAGCTAACGACTGCTCCCACGTCCGATGGCAGCAGCGCCGCTGCGGTCGACGCATCCAAGAACGCCTTCCGAAACGCGGCGCGCGCGAAGGGCGTGTCCTACTCCGAGCGCTATGCGTACGGCGATCTCTGGAACGGGTTCTCCGTGAGCGCCTCGACCGCTTCGATCTCACATATCCAGCGGATCGCCGGCGTCAAGGCCATCTGGCCGGTGGCCGTGATGACCCTGCCCGAGCCGAGCTCCGTGACTGACGAAACGATCGATCTTGCCACGGCGATCCAGATGACCGGTGCGGATTACGTCCAGAACGTTCTTGGATTCACCGGTGCCGATATCAAGGTCGCGGTGATCGACACGGGCATCGACTACGACAACCCCGATCTCGGCGGATGTTTCGGCGACCTGTGTCGTGTGATGAGGGGCTGGGACTTCGTGGGCGACGCATACAACGCCGACAGCACGTCGCTCCTGTATAGCCCGACACCAGTACCGGACGCCGATCCCGATGACTGCAACGGCCATGGCACGCACGTATCGGGCATCGTCGGTGCGAACGGCGCAGTGAAGGGCGTTGCCCCTGATGTCCGATTTGGCGCGTATCGCGTCTTCGGCTGCAACGGTTCGACTGAGGCCGACATCATGCTCGCGGCCATGGAGCGCGCACTCAAGGACCACATGGACATCATCAACATGAGCATCGGCTCAGCGTTCCAGTGGCCACAGTACCCAACGGCTGTCGCCGCCGATCGCCTCGTGACGAAGCACGGGATCGTGGTCGTCGCTTCGATCGGCAACAGCGGAGCGAACGGCCTGTACTCGGCCGGGGCCCCCGGACTCGGCGACAAAGTCATCGGCGTCGCGTCCTTCGACAACACCGCAGTGACGCTCCCGTACTTCACTGTGACGCCCGATGCGACCAAGGTCGGCTACATCTCGGCGACCGGCGCCGCGCCCACGCCGACATCCGGTAGCGCGCCGATGGCGCGCACCGGCACTGTTGCAAGCGCTGCCGACGCTTGCACCGCCGGCACCCCTCCGGCTCCCGGCAGCCTCACCGGCAAAGTCGCGCTGATCCGACGCGGCGGCTGCACCTTCAACGAGAAGGCCCACAACGCGGAGGTCGCCGGTGCGATCGGTGTCGTCCTGTACAACAACACCGTCGGCTTCGTGAGCGCGACGGTCGCAGGAACGTTCCCGATCGGCATCCCGGTGGTCGGCACAAGCGACACGCTGGGCGGCCTGCTCGACGCGCGTATCGCTGCCGGCGACGTGACACTCACGTGGACCGCTGATGTCGCCAGCTTCGCGAGCGTGACCGGCAACCGCATCTCAAGCTTCAGCTCATA
Source organism: Chloroflexota bacterium (assembly GCA_030774095.1). Taxonomy (GTDB): domain Bacteria; phylum Chloroflexota; class Limnocylindria; order P2-11E; family P2-11E; genus CF-39. The sequence continues at coordinate 1,159 of JALYLT010000328.1, read as the reverse complement.
TGGCCTTTCGCCCGACCTTTCGCTGAAACCGGACATCGGTGCGCCGGGCGGCAACATCTACTCGACCCTCCCGCTCGAGCAGGGAGGTCACGGCACTCTGAGCGGCACCTCGATGTCGTCACCGCACGTCGCAGGGGCCGTTGCCTTGCTCCTACAGGCATCGCCGAAGAACCTTCGCGAGCTCGCCCCTGATCGCGTCCGCGCGATCCTCCAGAACACCGCATCTCCGCGCCAGCGCACCGCGAACGCGGCGGACGGCCTCGACAACGTGCACCGGCAGGGGGCGGGGATGCTGAATATCCGCGCCGCCGTCGAGTCCAAGGCCCTCGTCACGCCCAGCAAGCTTGCTCTCGGCGAGAGCCAGGCAGCACCTTTCGTTCGTACCTTGACAGTGCAAAGCATGCCTGGTGCCGCGAAGAACGTGACGTACACCCTGTCGCACGAAGCGGCCGCGAGCACGGGACCCAGCACGTTTACGCCGACGTTCAGCACGACGGGGCCAGCGACCGTCACATTCGGCGCACCGACAGTCACCGTGAAGACCAACCAGAGCGCCAGCGTGAACGTGACGATCACCGCCAACGCCACCCTCGCGGACCGCAGTCTTTACGGCGGCTACATCGTCCTGACTGGTGACGATGGCAATGTGCTGCGGGTGCCATACGCCGGGTTCAAGGGCGATTACCAATCGATCCAAGTCCTCACACCGACCGGCTCTCTCGGGGGAGTCGCTGGACTGGCTGCCCGTCAGACCGGATTCGTTAACAACGCCGGTGCCATCGCTGCTTCGTACGCGACGATCCCAGCGGGTTATGTCTTCACCATGGCGCCCAAACCTAATCCAGGCGGATTTGGCCACCCGACGTTCGACGACGTCCCGAACTACCTGGTCCATTTCAACCACCAGTCGAGCTCGGCCACCTTCACGGTGTACGACTCGACCGGAACGACGGCAGTCGGCCTGGCGTTCAGCGACCAGTTCCTGCCGCGCAACAGCACATCGACCGGCTTCTTCGCCTTCGCCTGGGACGGCTTCGCCGGGCCTGAGGGAGCGCAGACGATGCTCCCCAACGGCGAGTACGTGATGAAGCTGACCCTCGTGAAAGCACTCGGTGACGCCTCGAATCCCGCTCACCTTGAGACCTTCACGTTCGGAAAG
>JALYLT010000327.1 GCA_030774095.1 Chloroflexota bacterium | reverse complement strand
TCTCCAACAGCGGCGCTGCTCCTTTGCATGGAAAGCATCAGCCGTCGCCTGGCGGATGAGCCCAGCGCCGCGTCGCGTCAAGTCAGTAGCAGGAGGTCGCGACGTCGAGGCGGATGGCTGCGGCCACGACGAAGATGGCGGCGCTGAATTCTGCGACTAGTAGCAACGCGATCGATCCGAACGCGGAGGACAACTGTGACGACGCTGAGACCGGCAACGCTCAGGAGAGCAATGGTTACGAGGAATTGCCAGAATTGCAGGCGGTCGTCATCGACCGCGCCCTGCACGACGAGCTGACAGCGGGCCCTACGAGGCCAACGGAGCGCTTGCTCAAGGGGCAGCGGGCACCCGCAACCTGCCCACTGCCCAAGCCGCGCTGCTCACCCCGATCCGTGACGAACGGGATCCGACGACGCCGACGAGGCGGCCATGCAACCCGCTGCCTCTGGAGAAGTCACATATCGCATAGCCAGGACCGCTACCGACGATTTACCGGGCGGGACAACTGTCGAGGCCGGTCGTATGTCTTGCTTGCACACGGGCTCCGCGTGAGTAGTCCCAGGTCGGGCTAGGCACGTCGGCCGAGTCCGTAGACGAAGAACTCGCCCGTCTCGACAAAGCTCGCGTCAAGGCCGTGGTCACGAAGATCTCGCGCGAGCCGGTCGGGATCGAACGAACGCTTGAAAATCCGAAACTCCCGACCGTCCTCGAGTCGCCTGAGCTCAGTCGCGCTCTCGCGATTGGGCAGTCGCGAACCGTGAATGACGTTCCTGTCCAGGACCGCGCGTGCGGCATCCACGAGGAAGAAGCGGCCTCCGGGGCGAAGCGCGTCGTGGACGCTGCGCCAGAACCGGTCGGTATGGCTCTCGGGAACGTGCGAAAGCCAGAACGCAAAGAAGACGACGTCATAGTCCTGATCTGGCTGCCAGCTGAAGAGATCGTCAACCCAGAGCTCGACATTGCTCTTACCGGCATCCTGCAGCTTCGCCAGAGCGAGTTCGCGCATCTCCGGCGCTGCATCGACTCCGACTACACTGGTCGCCACCTCCGCGAGACGGATCGTCCACTCACCCGTGCCGTAGGCAAGCTCGAGGACGTCTCCACGAGGCGCAAACGCATCGAGTGCTGAATACACTCGATTGAGCTCAAGACGCCATCTGGCATTGTGCTCTTCGCCCAAGTCATGGAGCCCCTCGCGACGGAACCACTTGTCGTACTCACGAGCGCGAGCCCGATAGTAGGCGAGTTGCTCGGCGAGAATCGGATTGTTGTTTTTCACAGCGCTATCGACGTCGCGAGTTGATGCCTCGTGTCACCCGAAACTCGGCGGCGACCTCGCGCGTGGCCGCTTCCGCCCCGAGCGGGAAGACGTGCAGTGCGTCCACGCGCGAGACACGGGCGAGCCCGGCCGCCAGCTCGCGCGCGAGCTCGATGCCGCCACCGCGACGGATCTGCGCGCAGGCGGGCTCGGGGATCGTCACGCCCGGCAGCGCGCAGGCGCGTTCTGCCATGCGCTCGCTGCGCAGCAACGCCACACTCGCGTAGACGCGCACGCCCGCGAGCATGTCCTCGCCGCGCGCGAGGAACGCTTCGAGCCTCGGGAGATCGAAGACCATCTGCGACTGCACGAAGGTTGCTCCCGCGGCGACCTTTCGCTGCAGCAGCCGCAGCTCCCGATCCAGGTCTTCGGCGAACGGATTGACGACCGCCCCGACAGCCAGCGAATGCGGGACGCTCCACCCCGGCGCCCTCGCGATCAGCTCGGTCGCGGTCATGTCCGCCACATGGTCGACGCCAGCCACCGGATCGCCCTGCATGCACAGCACTCCCTCGGCGCCGAGCGCGGCGGCGCCCACGACCTGCGACTGCAACGCAAGCCGGTTGCGGTCGCGGCAGGAAACGTGCACGATCGTCCCGACGCCCTGCTCGCGGGCGAGAGCCACAGCCGCCAACGGCGACATTCGCGGCTGGCCGGCGTGGTTGTCGGTCAACCCGACGACATCGACGGTGTCAGCCAGAACAGCGATGCGATCACTCACCCGCTGGCCATCGGCCTCGGCCGGCAGCGAAATCTCCGCAGACGTGAGGGCAGTCACGGACACCGGCGAATCATCGCAGCCCGACGCCCCTGAGACGCGCCGTGGTCGAAGGAAGGAAGGCAGGCAGACCTCGCTTTCTCGATCCGGGCGGAGCCGTGAAATCTGGACGATCTCCCAGACGGCCGCGGCGAACGATGGAGTGCACGCGTCACGACGGCCGGCCCATTGTCGTCTTCGACGCGTTCCACTAGCTGATGGATTGAGGCATAAGCGATAGTCCGTCGCGCGGCAACACCGGCTATCGCTTTGGACGACACGCGGCAGTCCGATGCGGTTTGCAAGTACAGGCGCTCGGGGCGCTAGCGGTCGGGGCGGTGCGTCGCGCGAGCGCGCACGGCCTGAGCGGTGATGACGGCGGCGACGAGGGCGAGCGTGGCCCAGAGTGAGTAGTGCGCGATGGCGTCGGTGATGTCGACGGCGCGCTGTCCGAGTTCGTAGCCGAGCGTGGCGAGTAAACCAGTCCACAGCAGGGTGCCGGCCACGTCGAGCACGAGGAAGGTCGCCAGGCGCATGCCACCGTCCCCGACGGCCGCGTAGATGAGCGGAGAGGGGATCGGGAGCACTGGGGCGAGCACGACAGCCAAGGGACCGAAGCGGCGCTCCAACGTGTGCAGGCGCGCCAGACGGCGCTTGGCTTTGGCGTCGTCGCGGCCGAGCAGCCAGACGAAGACGCGGTCGCCCCAGCGCCTGCCCGCCCACCAGAACAGCCAGTCGAACATCATCACGCTCGGAACGCCCAGCAGCACCGCGAGCGCGAACGACGTCTGGCCGACGCCGGCGCGTGCACCCATGTTGATGATGGAGGCGGTCGAGCCGCGCAGGAGCTCCAGCAGGGCCGGATGCGAGG
>JALYLT010000326.1 GCA_030774095.1 Chloroflexota bacterium | reverse complement strand
AACGGTGAGAACTCCGCGGGTGGCGCGGGACTCACGTTGGATATCGCGCGCGAGCTGAATGCAAACGGCGCGGACGTCGTCACGAACGGCAACCACGTCTGGGACCAACGCCAGTTCCTCAACGACATCGAGCTCCTCCCATTCGCGATCCGGCCCATCAACCTCGCGCCCGGCAATCCGGGGCGCGGCTGGGTCGTGATCAAGGACGTCCTCGTCGTGAACGCGATCGGCCGGACGTTCATGGCGCCGGCCGACGACCCGTTCCGCGCGATCGACGGCCTCCTCGATCAGCTGGGCCGCGACGCCCCCCGCGTGCGCATCCTCGACTGGCACGCCGAGGCGACGAGCGAGAAGGTCGCGATGGGCTGGCACCTCGATGGCCGGTTCTCAGCGGTCGTCGGTTCGCACACGCACGTCCCGACGGCCGACCCGCGTATCCTCCCGCAGGGCACCGCGCACGTGTCGGACACGGGCATGGTCGGGCCGCGCGACTCGGTGCTCGGGGTGGACAAGGACATCATCGTCGCGCGCTTTCGCGACGGCCTGCCGCGACGATTCGAGGTCGCAGGAGGTCCCGTGCAGTTCAACAGCGTGGTCATCGACGTCGACGAGTCGACCGGACGCGCTCGGTCGATCGAGCGGCTCGACCTGGAGCACGCAGCCTGAGCGCGGGCTACCCGATCGACCTCCACACCCATTCGACCGCGTCGGACGGCGCACTCTCTCCCACGGCGCTGATCGCGCGTGCTGCCGAGCGGGGCGTGCGGATCCAGGCCCTCGCGGATCACGACACGTTGTTAGGCGTGGCCGAAGCGGTCGCGGAGGGCGAGCGCCGTGGCGTGCGCGTGATCCCGGCCACAGAGCTCAACACCGAGTCGGAGTGGGGAGACGTCCACGTGCTCGCGTATTTCGTCGATCCGCGCGACGGCGCGCTCGAGGAGCGGCTGCGCTGGCTGCGGGAGAACCGCGGACGTCGCATCGAGCTCATGGTCGAGAAGCTGAACGCCCTGGGCTATACGGTCTCCGTCGATCGCGTGCGCGAGATCGCGCAGGGAGGGTCGCTCGGGCGGCCGCATCTCGCGCAGGCGCTCTTCGAAGCCGGCCACGTGCCGACCTACGACAGCGCCTTCGACACGCTCATCAGCAAGGACTCTCCGGCGTATGTCTCGCGCGTCGGTCTCGCGCCGCTCGAAGCGGTGTCGCTCGCACGCCAGCACGGAGGCGTGCCATCGCTCGCGCACCCGGGCACCGTCATCGATCTCGAACGTTTGCTGCCCCAGCTCGTCGAGGCCGGCCTCGTCGGCATGGAGTGTTACTACGGCTCACACACACCCGCGTTCACCGCGCAGTGTCTCCGTCTATGCGGACGTTACGGTCTCGTGCCGACCGGAGGCAGCGACTTCCACGGGCGTGGCGAGCACGGCACGGATCTCGGCGGCGTCTTCGTGCCACCGGAGTCCGTCGGATCACTTGAGACCCACCGAGCGAAGGAGTGAGCGGTACCATTCCAGCGGCTGTGGAAGGGGATTGCTGATGGCTGGGGCGCTGCGACCCGTCGTCTTCCTCATGCTTGTCGCGTCAGTCCTCTTCGTGGTGGACGGCATCCTCGACGGCGTCTATCCGGGCGGACCCGCGTGGTTCACCGGCAGGTACCAGAACCTCGCGGAGATCGCCTATGTCTTCGCGATCCTCAACACGCTCGTCGCGTATCTCGTCGCGCGTGGCAGCGAGCGGAGTCTCGTTGCGCGCATCGGCCTCTCCGCCTTCTTCCTGGTCGAACGGCCGCTCACGGCGTTCATCCTCGGTCCCAAGGAGCTCCCGGCGGTCATCGTGCACCTGGCCACCGCCGTGGTCGAGCTCGTGATCCTCGTCTCGGCCGTGCGGGTCTGGCGGCTCGGCCACTCCATCGGCGAGGCCGAGATGAGCAGCCTTTTCGGCCTCCAGAGCTCGTCGCCGATGCCCGTGCCGGCCGGCGACCGGGACGAGCCGAGCCCACGCCAGGGCTCACCCGGGTTGCCAAGGAAGACGGCCTGGCTGCTCGGGATCATCACGATCGTGCTCGCCGCGGTCCTCGTCGCTGACGGCCTCGTTTCGGGCTTCGTACCGGGTGGCCGCGAATGGGGTCTGTCCGGTGACGCATCGGGATGGCTTGTCTATCTCTTTGCGGTCGTTGTGTTGACCGTGGCGGCGCGTGCCGTCCACGGCGGAACGCTCGCGCTTCGCCTGCTTCTCGCGACCGCCCTGCTGTTCGTCGTCGAGCGCGCCTTCAGCCCGTTCGCGCTGCGCGTCGTGGATCCGATCGCGCTGGTCCTCCACGAGGTCGCGGCGTTCGTCGCTCTCGCGCTGGCGCTCGCGTGCGCGAGCGCGATCCGCGGGCGCCGCGCGAACGCGGAGGGCGATGTGGCCTCTCTCGAAGCGGCCTGATCCCGCGTGACGACGGTCAAGGAGGCCGCGAACCGCCTCGTCGAGCAGGTCGGCCATGTCGTTGTCGGAAAGCGCGCAGCGACCGAGCAGCTTCTCGCGGCGCTCCTCGTGGAAGGACACGTGCTTCTCGACGACGTCCCTGGAGTGGGGAAGACCACGCTCGCGCGCGCGGTCGCGCGCTCGTTCGCGCTGTCATTCCGCCGGATCCAGTGCACACCCGACCTCGTGCCGTCCGACATCACCGGCGTCTCGATCTTCGATCAGCGCACCCAGACGTTCGAGTACCGGCCGGGGCCGCTCATGGCGAACATCGTCCTCGTGGACGAGATCAACCGCGCGACGCCGCGCGCGCAGTCGAGCCTCCTCGAGGCGATGCAGGAGCGGCAGGTCACGGTCGACGAGGCGACGCACGCGCTCCCGGAGCCGTTCTGCGTGATCGCGACCCAGAATCCGATCGAGCTCGAGGGAACGTTCCCGCTGCCCGAGGCGCAGCTCGATCGATTCCTTCTCATGCTCCACCTCG
>JALYLT010000325.1 GCA_030774095.1 Chloroflexota bacterium | reverse complement strand
CTTCGCTTTGACCCGTATTCGGCGCTAGGCGCACGCCCTGCAGAGCTATGTACCGATGCCGAATGAGACAATCGAGCGACCCATGACGACCCTCCGCCTCGCCACACCCGCTGACGACATCGCCGAAGTGCTCATCGACGAGCAGGCGATCGCCGCAAAGGTGCGCGAGCTCGGCACCGCGATCGCCGACGACTACCGCGGCAAGGATGTCGTGCTCGTGAGCATCCTCAAGGGCGCGCTGCCATTCCTCGCCGACCTCATGCGCCAGATGCCGATCCCCCTCGCCCTCGACTTCCTCGAGGTCTCCTCGTACGGTGAGGCGACCGAATCGAGCGGCAATGTGCGGATCCTCAAGGACCTCGCGAAATCGGTAGAGGGCCGTGACGTCGTCGTCGTCGAAGACATCCTCGACACCGGTCAGACGCTCTCCTACGTGATCGAGCATCTGCGTTCGAAACAGCCCGCGTCGGTCCGGCTATGCACGCTTCTGGACAAGCCGGCGCGTCGCATCGTGCCGATACAGATCGACTATCGCGGGTTCGAGATCCCCGACAAGTTCGTCGTGGGATACGGGCTTGACTACGCCGAGCGGTACCGCAACCTGCCGTTCATCGGCGTGCTCAAGCCGGAGGTGTATCGAGGCGTTCCGTGAGACGGCGAATGCTTCTCGCCCACCTCGCGACCTGCGTCGTAATCGCAGCGTCGACGATCTCCCTGTCCGAGCCCGCGCGCGCGGCGACGCTGGCCGCGGTGCCCGAGACCGTGCGCGTCAACGTCTCCCTCTACGGGACCACCTACGCGCTCATCGGATCCACCGGCGCGATGACCGCGACGACCGAAGATGGCAAGGTCCTGTACAAGGGCGGGCAGCGCATGGTCGCGCGCACGAATGTGCAGCGCATCGAGGGCGAACCGGTCACGCTGCCGCCGGCACGTGAAGGGCTGACGCGCGAGGAGAGGGCCAGCCGTCTCGAGCTGCTGCGGGAGGTCCGGCGCGCTGCGCGCGAGGCGCAGGTCAGCGGCAAGCTCGTCACGATCCCGTTCGAGGTCTCGTTGCTCGCGGGCTCAGACGATGCGCTGGGGACGCCGGTGCTGTCGGCGACCCGAATCAGCGTCATTCGTTTTGCCGCTGACTTCGGCTATCTCAACTGGGGTGGCCGGTTGTTCCGCGGCACCCTCGAGGTGACGACCGACGACGCCGGCGACATGATCGTCGTCAACCAGGTCGAGACCGGCCGCTATCTCGCGTCGGTCACCGGTGCCGAGTCGCCCGCCACCTGGCACGGCGAGGCGCTTGCGGCGCAGGCGATCGCGGCACGCACCTATCTCGTCACGCATCTGCGTCGGCACGGGAACTACGACCTCGAAGGCGACGTTCGCGATCAGGAGTACGCCGGCATCGGGACCGAGGCGGACTCCACTGTGCGTGCCGTGGCGCGCACCGCCGGGGTCGTCGCGACGTACCGCGGGAACCCGATCGAAGCGCTGTACTCGGCGAACGCGGGCGGCATCACCGAGGACTCGGAGAACGTGTACGCCAACGCGCTCCCCTACCTTCGCAGCGTCCCGTCGCCGGGAGACGAGCTCGCGAAGGACAGCGGCTGGGGCCAGACGAGCTGGGAATGGAACCGCGAGTTCACCGCGCCGCAGCTCGGTGACTACATGCGCTCGCGTGGGCTCAATGTCGGCGTGCCGCAACGGATCGAGCTCGTCCGCGTGACCGGCGCCGGCCGAGTGACGCTCGCGCGCGTGTTCGGCACGACCGGAACGCGCGACGTCGGCAAAGACGTGACGCGCTACTACTTCGGCCTGAAGAGCAGCATGTTCACCGTCACATTGACCGAGGGCGGTGAGGCCGAATGGGTCTCGTGGCGCGACACCGCGCGCCTCGTCGACATGGGCATCCTGGGGTCAGAGCTTCTCGGCACCACGTACGAGCGCAGCCTGAACGAGGACCGCGAGCTGACCTCGATCCGCATCACCGGTTTCGTGTACAAGCTGCCGCCGCGTTTCATCTTTTACGGACGCGGCTTCGGTCACGGCGTCGGTATGTCGCAGTGGGGCGCGCAGGGCATGGCGCTGAACGGCGCGAACTACGAGCAGATCCTGAAGCACTACTACCAAGGGATCGCGCTGACGAACATCGGCGGTGCCTAACGGGTATGCGTGAGCCGCTGAGCGACGAGGACGTTCGACGGATCTCGAAACAGACGGCGCGCGAGATCGTCCGGCGGGTGCTCGATCTCGGTCTCCTCCTCGTAGCGACCGCCATCTTCGCGCTGGTGGCACTGCCGGTGCTCATCGTTTCGACCGTGAACTCCTTCGCGCCACCCGGACCAGCGTCGCCGAATCCGGTCGTCGGCGCGTTCCTGGCGCTGACGTTGGTCGTCCTGGTCATCGTCCTAGCGCGGTCCTGGTCGATCTTGACGCGGCACGATCGCTAAGCCCGACGAGCGTGGGTCGCTCGATTCGCGCCGCGCGTTATTCCCCGACGAACTTCTGAGAGTTCCCCATGTGCGGGTAGACGCGCGCCTGCACGACCGCGAGCAGCTGCTTGGTGTGGTTGCGATCGTGGTGCACCCACTCTTGCAGCAGATCCTTCACGCGCAGCGTGCCGACCTTCGGATGCTCGCCGCTGCGCTCGAGGTCCGCGGCAGTGAGTGACCGCACCAGCGCGATGCTGTCGTGCCGCAGACCCATGAACTCCATCCACAGGCTCTGGCTCATGCGGGCGCAGTCGTTGCGTTCGCCCGCCACCGCCTCCTGATCCCACGCAGCGAGCGGTCTGCCGGCGATCATGTCCCGGATGCGGCCGGCGAAGCCGCGGCGTTCCGCCTCGATGAGGTGGCCGACGCACTCGTTCACGCACCACTCGCCCGGTGTGGGATGCCACTGCGCGCCCTCGTCGCCGAGCGCGTTGATCTCGCCTTCGATGAGCGCGCAGGTGGATTCGA
>JALYLT010000324.1 GCA_030774095.1 Chloroflexota bacterium | reverse complement strand
TGCTCGGCCTCGGTGTTGCCGAAACGCGCCCGATAGCCGTGGACGGTGAATTCGCCGTACTTCGTGGGCAGCTTCGCCGACGCGACGCGCTCGACCATCTGCTCGCGTGCCATGCGGTAGGCGATGAGGTCCTTCACCGTGATCATCTTCAGTCCGTGGCGCTTCGCGAAGCGCTTCAGCTCCGGGAGGCGCGACATCGAGCCGTCCGCGTTGGTGATCTCGCAGATCACGCCCACCGGCTGTAGGCCCGCGAGCCGGCACAGGTCGACCGCAGCCTCGGTCTGGCCGGCACGCACGAGCACGCCGCCATCGCGCGCGCGCAGCGGGAACATGTGTCCGGGCTTCACCAGGTCCTGCGCCGTGGCCTTCGGATCCGCCAGGACGCGGATGGTGCGCGCGCGATCGACCGCGCTGATACCCGTCGTGATCCCCTCGCGCGCGTCGACGGTCACGCTGAACGCCGTGCCGAGTCGGGCCTCGTTGCGCTGCACCATCTGCGGCAGCTCGAGCTGCTCGAGGCGCTCGCTGGTCATCGGCACGCAGATCACGCCACTCGCGTACTTCCGGATGAACGCGACGGCCTCCGGCGTGCACGACTCGGCCGCCATCGTGAGGTCGCCTTCGTTCTCGCGGTCCTCGTCATCGACAACGATGATCATCCGGCCCGCGACGATCTCGGCGACGGCCTCGTCGACCGTGCCGAACGGCGGCTCGGGTGAGACAAGACGCGGATGAGGCGTGATCTTCTTGGACGCGTGAGTCTTCTTCACATGACCAGTTTAGGTCACGACTTCTGCAGCAAACGCTCCACGTACTTCGCGACGATGTCGACCTCGATGTTGACCGCCTCACCGACGCCGAGCGCGCCAAGCGTCGTTCGCTCGGCGGTGTGGGGGATGAGCGCGATCTCGAAGTAGGTCTTCCCGAGGCCTGCGATCGTGAGACTGACGCCGTCGATCGTGATGAAGCCCTTCATGACGATGTACCGCGCCGTCGTCTTCGGGAGCGCGAAACGCAGTCGCGCTCCGTCGCCCTCCGAGCGCCGCGCGACGAGCTTCGCCGTCCCGTCGACGTGACCCTGCACGAGATGGCCGCCGAGCGCCGTCTCCGGTGTCGCGGCGCGCTCGAGATTCACGCGGCTGCCGCGTAGCAGGCCACCCAGGGTCGTGCGCGCGATCGTCTCAGGCACGATGTCCGACGCGAAGCCGCGGTCGTCGCGGTCGATCACGGTGAGGCACGCGCCCGCGACGTTCACGCTGTCGTCGACCGAAAGCCGGTCGAGCACCCGAGCGCAGGCGATCTCGAGCCGCGAGCCCGACTTCGTCGGACCGACGTGGCGCACCCTGCCCATCTCTTCGACGATGCCGGTGAACACGCCTAGAGGTCTCCTTCGATCGCGACGTCCTCGCCGAAGCGTCTCACGCGCATGTTCTTCAGCTCGGACGTGCCGGTGACGCCGGCGAGCGCGGGCGGACCTTCGCCGCCGGCGAGCGGCGCGGTGATGATCATGAGCCGATCCGCGAGCCCGCCGCGCACCAGAGCGCCTGCGACACGCGGACCGGCCTCGGACAGGACGGTGTTCACGCCGTGGTCGCCGAGCCAGCGCATCGCGGCGCCGAGGTCGAGGCCACCGTCAGAACGCGGAAGCGTCGTCAGCAGGACACCCGCCTCGCGAAGCTTGTTCGTGCGTCGCGTGTCGGCATCGCGCGCCACGAAAAGCACCGTGTGCTGCGGGTCCTTGGCGCGGACGATCTTCGCGTTCGGTGGCGTGCGGGCCTCGGTGTCGATGACGACGCGCAACGGGTCGCGGCCCTTGACGTCGCGCACCGTCAGCGCCGGATCGTCGGCGAGGACGGTGCCGATGCCGACGAGCACCGCGTCCGACCGATCCCGCAGTCGATGCACCTCGCGCAGCGCGCGCTTGCCGACGAGATAGCGGCGGCCCGCTGCAGTCACACGACCGTCGATCGTTGTCGCGAGCTTCACGACGACGAATGGCCGACCGCGACGCACGCGGCTCACGAATCCCTCGTTGAGGCGCATCGCCTCCGCTTCGAGGACGCCCTGCTCGACCTCGACGCCGGAGGATCTCAGCTGCCGAAAGCCCTTGCCATCCGTGCGCGGGTCCGGGTCGCGCATTGCCGCGACGACGCGGCGCACGCCGGCCGCCACGATCGCGTCGACGCACGGCGGCGTGCGTCCGTGGTGCGCGCACGGTTCGAGCGTCGTGTACAGCGTCGCGCCACGCGCAGCGTCGCCCGCTTTCGCGAGCGCGTTCACCTCGGCGTGCGGTTCGCCTGCGGCGCGGTGATATCCCTCGCCGACGATCTTGTCCCCGCGGACCAGGACCGTGCCGACCATCGGGTTCGGGCTCGTGCGCCCCGCGGCGCGCGCCGCCAGACGCAGCGCACGCCGCATGTACTGGGTGTCTTCGCCGGTCATCGGTTGTAGTCTGCGGCCTCGTGGCCACCGATCTCGCGGCTATTTCCAAGCGCTTGCCGCCGGATCTGCGCGTCCGCGTGAGCGAGGACGCCGACATCGAGCGCGTCGTCGAGTTCCAGAACCGCTGGGCGACGCCGAGCCACTGGACGTCAGCGGCAGCGGCGCGCGCGATGATGACGGCGAGCCCCGAGCCGCTGCGCCTGAGGCTCCTCGTCGAGGATGGCAGTGGCGCGATACAGGGCGTCGGCTTGGTGAACAACGGCGGTCTCTTCGCGTCGCCGGACGGCTCGTGGCGTGTCGGCATGCGCGTCGCCCCCGAGTGGCGCCGCCGTGGCATCGCGCGGTCGCTGCTCGAGCAGCTCGAGGCGCACGTGAGGACCAACAAGGCGTCGCGGCTCATCGCCGCGGTGCGCGGCGACGAACCGAACGGTGCCCGCTTCGCCGAAGCGATGGGGTACAAGGCTTTTCACGAGCGCATCGATGCCTACATCGACGTGCCGTCGTTCGACTCCTCGGCCTTCGAGG
>JALYLT010000323.1 GCA_030774095.1 Chloroflexota bacterium | reverse complement strand
GGGCCGAGGTCAAGGCCCACCCGGTCATCGGCGCCAACCTGCTCTCCAACGTGCCGATGCTGGAGCGCATCCGGCCGATCGTGCTCAGCCACCACGAGCGCTTCGACGGCACCGGCTACCCGCAGGGTCTGCGCGCCGACAAGATCCCGCTGGCGGCGCAGATCATCGCCGTCGCCGACGCCTACCAAGCGATGACGGCGTCGCGGCCCTACCGCCCGGCGATGAGCGCCAAGCAGGCGCTGCGCGAGCTCAGAGCCAACAGCGGCACCCAGTTCAACCCGGTGGTGGTCGAGGCCTTCATCACGACCGTGGTCGGCGAGCGGCGCAAGAGCGCGCGCGGCGCCGAGAGCCCGCACCAGCAGGTCTACCAGCAGGCCGTCGAGGCCGTTCGCGTATCTCTATAGAGGGGGATGACATGAAGAAGTCGATCAAGGGACTTGCCTTCGCAGCGATGCTCGCTCTGTCACTCGTCGCCAGCACCAGCGGTGCGCTCGCGAAAGATGCGAAGAACGGCCGCGAGAACGCGTGGACGGCGTGGGCGGATCTTGGTCCGCTTCCGAACCCGCAGGGAGTGACCTGGGAGTGGATCCTCGAGCCCGTCGGCGTCAGTTGGGAAGAATGATCACCGCGGCCCGCGCTCCCTTCCGCTCGCTCAGCGCGATCCTGTTCGCGGCGCTCCTAGCGCTGTCACTGATCGCGACGACGGCCGACGCCCTCGCAGCGTCGCCGCTCGGTGAGGGTCGCGGTGGCCGCGATCAACAGACCGAGCTGCGCGAGTTCTTCCACGGCCGCGGCATCACGTGGGAGTGATCGCCCCCTAGACGCCCGCGAACTCTGGCAAGGTAAAGAGCTCCTGCAACGACCGGACGACCCGGTCAGGCAGAGCCTCTCCGCGCGCTTGCGCGACCGCGCTCTCCTCCGTCAGGCCAGTGAGGATCAGCACGCCCTTTGCGCCGACGCGGTGCGCAGCGACGACGTCGTAGTCCGTCGAATCCCCGATCACGACCGCGTCGCGCTCCCCCGCCCGGCGGAGCACCTCCTCGAAGAGGAACGGCTCCGGCTTCCCGATGCAGATCGCGGTCTGGCCGGTCGCGACCTCGATCGCCGCGACGATCGTTCCCGCACCGGGTAGCAGCCGCCCCTCGACGGGATAGGCGCGGTCGCGGTTCGAGCACACGAACCGCGCGCCGGCGAGAACGCAGCGCTGTGCCTCAGCGATCTTGGCGTACGTCACGTGAAGGTCGAGGCCCACCACGACCGTGTCCGCGGGCGGTGGGAGGTCGACGCTCGTGAGGTAGCGGCGCATCGCACCCGGATCGACGCCGTCGGCCGCGGCTTCGTCGGGTGGTTCGACACCGGGCAGTGATGACGCATCGCGCACTGTGATGCCCGCCCGGCGGATCTCCTCGCGCAGTCCGTTCGCCCCGACGACGTACACATCGCGCGGCTTCGGATCGAGGCGCTCCAGGTAGTGTGCGGTCGCGTACGCACTCGTCACGATGTGCTCGCTGTCGCCGCCGAGAGCGAGTCTGGCCAGACGCTGGACGTACTCCTCACGTGTCGCGGTCGAGTTGTTCGTCGCGAAGAAAACTTGCCAGCCCGCGCGACGCAGACGCTCGAGCGTTTCCTTCGCATAGGGCATGAGGATGCTGCCGCGGTACAGCACGCCATCCATGTCGAAGATCGCGACCGGCACGGGGTCGAAGGTTAGTCGACTACGTCGTCTTCTTCTTGCCCCGGCTGCGGTACTTGCGCCAGGCCTTGCCCGCGGTGCTGTCCGGATAGCGGCTCTCGACGTGCGAGTCGACGCGTGCGAACACGAGCGCGATCAGCGCCGCCAGAAGCACCTTCCACAGCTGGAAGAACAGGAGACGGAGACAGCCCATCAGGCAACAGCCCACGTGAGGACTTTAGCGAGAACCGTGCCGTGCCAGCGCGAGACTAGCTTTTGGTGAGGCGGAGATCGAAGCCCACGCCCTGCGTCGTGATGTGCCCGCCGCCGAACCGACTGCGGGCGGCCAACCGCAGGGCGGCCTCCGTGGTGTAGGCGGCTCGGAGCAGCGCCGTCCGGAAGATCCACTTCGTGATGAGCGTGTTCACCGGTCCTTGTTTCATGCCGTGTACCTCGGCCGCGATCTCGCGATCGGTTGCCTCTTTGCGAAGATCCTGGATCGATGCCGACCCGCCGGGCCGCAGCACGCGGTGTATCTCATCGAGAGCGGCGACCGGATCCGGGAAGTTCTTGAATGCGGCCACGCAAACGACGAAGTCGAACGAGTCGTCCGCGAAGGGCATCCGCGCCACGTCGCCGCGGCGGAAGTCGATCGTCACGCCGGTCTCGCGCGCGTTGCGACCGGCGATCTCCACGAACGACTTGCTGATGTCGATGCCCGTCACGGCGTAGCCGAGCTTGGCCAGCTCGATGGCCAGGAATCCCGGGCCCGGCGCGACCTCGAGGATGGCGCTGCCCGCGGGCAAAGAGGCCGCGACTCCTGCGGCGGTCCGCTCGAACTCGGGGATGCGTCCGCGTGTCGAGCGGTCGTACCAGCTCGCGATGGGTCCCTCCATCTGGACCCCCAGGTAGGGCTTGCGCTTGGGCGCGTCGGTTCGGACCGTCATCGGTTCCTCCACTGCGCTAGACTCTGAACGCGATAGCCTGCATGGCGCATTATCTGTGTCATGCAGATAATGTCTATATCAGAGGATACGGACGAGGAGCAACGGTGGCCGGTGGGTCGAAGCGCAAAGAGCTGGTGCGGGAGGTCCTGGGCGGGTTCCAGCGCAGCAGCGGCCAGGGTGTCGTCCTGAGCCAGCTCATCGCAGACAAGTCGGGACTCTCCCCTACCGACCTGGAGACGCTCGGCTTCCTCGAGCAGGAGGGGCCGGTGACGGCGGGACGCCTCGCGCAGCTGTCGGGACTGACCACAGGCGCCGTCACGCGGCTCATCGACCGGCTCGAGGCCGCAAAGTACGTGCGGCGCCGCG
>JALYLT010000322.1 GCA_030774095.1 Chloroflexota bacterium | reverse complement strand
TTCCCGCGCTCGAGGAGCTGGCGTGGCCGTCTACTGCGCACGGCCTCGATGCCTGGCGGGCATACGAGCCGCCCCGTCCCTAAACACCGATACCCCCCAGCCACTCGGCATCCCCCGCGCGAGGTAACCGTGCGTTAAGGGTCGCCGTGATGCTCACGCGGGAGCAAATCGGTCAAAGGGAGCATCCAGGGCGTGAGTCGCGTGCGTATCAGCGATGCCATGGGAGACCTCGGGCGCGGCGGGATGAGCCCGGTCGCGCGCTTCTCGCTGGCCCTTGCCGGCGTGCTCACGGTCACCGCGCTCATCCTGGGCGCCGGCACCGGCTACCTCGTCGGACGCTACGTTGACGACGAGACGACGGCGTTCACGCAGGACGCGGTCGCCAGCCACTTCGGATCAGTTTTCAGCGACGACGTGTTCCAGCGTGGCCTGTCCGCCGACGAGCGGCAGCAGCTGCTGACCGTCGTGACGTTCCACTTCTCGATCTACAACGTCGTCGGCACCGAGTTCTTCGATCGCACCGGCACCATCGTCTTCTCCTACGACACCGATGAGATCGGCCGCCAGCTGGATCCGGCGACGTATCCGGAGCTCGGGGGCGCTTTGAACGGCATGCGTGACGCGGAGCGGACGACGATCATCGCCGACCCGAAGCTCGGTGTGCCCGGTTCCGCCGTCGGCTATGGAAGCTTCAACACCCATCACGCCGTCAAGGACGCGGACGCTGCGACAGCCGCGACCCCCGGACCGGGCACGCGCGAGATCCGCGCGCTCGAGGCGTGGGTGCCGGTGAAGCAGAACGGTCAGGTCGTGGGGGCCGTCGTGGTCTGGCGCGACATCGCGCCGATCGACGCCGCGCTCATGCGCATCCAGGTCACCATCGCTGCGATCATGGCCTTCGGTGCCGCATTCCTGTGGCTCGTGCTCCGCGGTGTGTACGCCAGGTCCTCACGCCGGATCGTCGCGCAGGCCGGCGCGCTCGAGGATGCTCTCGCGCTCCGCGAGCGCACCTACGACGCGACGCTCACTGCGCTCACCAGCGCACTTGACTTCCGCGACAACGAGACCGGAGGACACTCTGATCGCGTCGTCGCGTACATGGAGCTGCTCCTCGAGCAGATGAACATCGGCGGGGCCGAGCTCGCGACGCTGCGCCGTGGGGCGCTGCTCCACGACATCGGCAAGATCGGCGTCCCGGACAACGTCCTGCGCAAGCCGACCGCCCTCAGCGAAGCAGAGTGGGCCGTGATGAAGCGCCACCCCGAGTTCGGTGCGCGGATCATCGCCGGCATCCCGTTCCTCGAGGATGTCGCGCGGATCGTCCGTCATCATCACGAGCGCTGGGATGGCATGGGCTACCCGGACGGGCTCAAGGGCGATCGCATCCCGCTCGGCGCCCGCATCTTCGCGGTCGGCGACTCGTTCGACGCCATGACAAGCGACCGCCCGTATCGCCGAGGTCTGCTCATCGACGCGGCGCGCGAAGAGATCCGGCGTTGCGCGAATTCGCAGTTCGATCCGGCCGTCGTGACCGCGTTCCTCAGCATCCCGGTGGCACGTCTAGCCGCGATCGCGGACGACGCGCCACACACGCACCCGCGGGTGGTCGCGAGCTAACACCGCGCGTTCCCTCGGGAAATCGAGTGTTATCGGCCGGGCCTAGAATCGCTTTCGTCCGGCGCCAGCCGGAACGACGGAGCGGTGGAGGTCAGTGGATGTACTCGAGCCTCATCTCGAAGATCGAGAAGGCCAAGCGGTACGCCGAAGAACCCCAGCGGATCACCTTCCAGGAATTCGAGGTCCGATTCCGCGGCGACAACAGCTCCCATAGCGTTTCGCTCCATGGAGACGAGTGGTCCTGCGAATGCGAGCACTTCCATACTTCGGGCCTGTGCGCACACGTCATGACCCTTCAGCGTCTCTTTGACACCCACCTCACCGACGCGGTGAAGTACACGACCGAGCACGTCCCCGCATAGCGGCCCGCGTGCCCACAACTGAATAGGCAGGGTCCCAGCGAAGCCGGTGAGATTCCGGCAGTGTCGCGCAACCGTGATGGACGCCCGTCCTAACTCGGGTCGCCTGGTACTCCTGCTCGCGGCCTACACGCCTTCGCGAAAAAGGAGTGAGCCAGGTGCACGTTCTTTTCCCACGACTCCTCGCCGTCGTCCTGTTCGTCGCATCCGCCTGTGGCCCCGTGGTCACCACGCTGCCGACGCCGATCCCGCAGCCGAGCGCGACCGCCGCCGCGGCGTTCCCGGTCACGGTCACCGACTTCCAGAACCGCTCTGTCACCGTGCCGAAGCGTCCAGAGCGCATCGTCTCGATCGGCCCGTCGATCACCGAGTTCCTCTTCGCGCTCGGCGCCGGACCGCGCGTCGTCGGCGTCGATGACTTCTCTGATGAACCTGCCGCGGCGAGTCAGCTCGAGAAGATCGGCGGCATCAAGGTCAACTTCGAGAAGGTCGTGTCCCTGAGGCCGGATCTCGTCCTCAGCGTGAAGTTCTCCGACGGCACGATCGAGAAGCTCGCGAGCGCCGGTCTCCTGGTCCT
This sequence comes from Chloroflexota bacterium, assembly GCA_030774095.1. Classification (GTDB taxonomy): domain Bacteria; phylum Chloroflexota; class Limnocylindria; order P2-11E; family P2-11E; genus CF-39. The sequence goes on along the minus strand of JALYLT010000322.1, from coordinate 464 downwards.
CGTCGTCGATCCGCAGAGCGCGGGCGATGTCGCTCGGACCGCGATCCTCCTGGGCCGCGCCGTCGGGAGCGACGGCGAGACGATGGCGCGCGACATCCAGAAGCGCGTCGACGACGTCCGCTCGAAGACGTCATCCGCGACGACCAAGCCGCGCGTCTATCACGAGATCGACGCGTCGGATCCGACGAAGATCTTCACCATCGGCCCCGGGTCGTACATCCACGACCTCATCGACATCGCGGGCGGCGTGAACATCGCGGCGCGCGCGACCAGCGCGTACCCGCAGCTTTCCGCCGAAGAGATCCTGCGGAGCGATCCGGAGATCATCGTCCTGGCCGCGGCGGACTATTCGGCGAAGCCGGATCAGGTGGCCGCGCGAGCCGGCTGGTCGGCCATCAGCGCGGTGAAGAACAAACGCATTGTCACCATCGCCCCGAATCTCATCAACCGTCCCGGTCCACGCG
>JALYLT010000321.1 GCA_030774095.1 Chloroflexota bacterium | reverse complement strand
AGCGTCGCCTTCTGCGTGCGGTTGTCGCTGAAGATCACGTCGAATGACGCACCCGCGCCACCGCCACGCACATTCTCGACGACGTGATTGTTGGTCACCACGTAGCCGCGCGCGTCGACGACAAAGCCTGAGCCGCTCGACTGCTGCTGCCCCGAGGCGAGGCGATTCACCACCGTCACGACCGCGGGCAGCATCTCCTTCGCGACGTCGACGATCGGTTCGACGCCGGCCGGAACGGTGACGGGTGCGTTCGTGGCGAGCGCCGAGGGGATCGGCGTGGGCACCAGCTCGGCTGGTGTGCGGCCGTCCAACAGCGTCGCGGTCGCGCCGCCCGCGACACCGCCGAGGATCACGCCGATGAGCAGCAGCGCAGCGCCGCTCGGCCCGGATTGTCGCGGTGGAAGGCTGACCGGAGCGATGAGCGGCGCGGGCTCGTACATCGGCGGAGGGTCTACCTCCGCTGACGGGCCGGAGTTTCGCCCGTGGGCGTGGTCGCCTTGCGGCGGCGCGCGGTCGGGCGCATGACCTCCGGCTCGACCATCTGGCCGAGCGCGGTGCCGCGGACCTCGAGGTCGACGTGGCTGTCCGGTTCGATCTCGACGTTCCAGGTCATCGCGACCTCGAGCTGTTGATAGATGCGCTCGAAGCCCGATTCAGAGTTGGTCACGGCATAGATCGGCTTCGTGACGACCAGCGCCGGTGGATCGATCGCGAGCGTGAGGTCGAAGTGCTTGGATTCGGAGTGCACCTGGACTTCGGCCACGTTGCGCACCTCGATCGGCTTTCCCGCCGTCGTCTTGCGCGAACCGACCGTGATGATGTCGGCCGCCTCGTTCTCGCCGAGGAGTCCGAGGTTCGATGCGCTCGTGAACGACAGCTCGATCGTCTCGTCGCCGTCGTTGCGCAGCCGGTATCGCACGCCCGCCGCGAGGCCCTCGTCCGCGATGCGGATGTCCTTGCGGATGCCGAGACCGGGAGCCGCGGCGAGCGTCCGCGCCGGCGGCTCGAGCGTAAGGCTCACGGTGCGCGCCTCGCGCTGCGGCGTGAGCGTGTAGAAGACAGCGTGGAGATTCACTTCCTCGCCCTTGCGGACGGTGAAGCTGTCCTGGAAGAGACCGCGGCGCGCGGGATCGTATTCGAGCAGCTTCGATAGGCCACGCTCTTTCGCGCGCACGGCTTCGTGGATCGACTTGGTCTCCTTCTCGGCCGCCTTGCCGACGAGTATCTTTCCCGCCTTCTCGGCGCGGCGCAGCTCGTCGTGCTCGGCCTCCGGACGGCGCGCGAGCGTGTCGACGAGATTCGTGGCGGACGCGTAGATGTCCCACTCGATGATCGCGCCGCCCTGCACGTGAACGAACACCGCGCCGGCGTTACCACGGAAGATGTATTCGTCGTAGCCGTCGACGTCGTAGTCACGCGACTCGCCGGCGGCGACACGCCGCTCCGAGAGGATCCGCTCTGCTTTGAGCAGCGATGCGTACGCGTCGGACCGGAGGTGCGGAAAGTAGATGCCGCCGAAGACGCCGTGCCAGTAGACATCGTTGCCCTGCGCGCGCCACAGATTCTGCTGCGCCTGACGGACTTCCATCGACGAATCGAGGATGCTGCGACGCGCGAGCTCTTCGGACACGATGAGCATCCGTTTGTGTAGCGCGTTCGACTCGGGATACTTCGCGAAGAAATTGCGCCAGAGCGGCGCGGTCACGAGCGACTCGAGGTCTTCGCCGAGCTTGTGGCGCGCCTGCTGAAGGCGACGCGCCGCTGCCGCGTCGAGCGCCCACGCGCTCATCTCCGGATACGCGCCGCCGGGGATGTAGATGCGGCGCGCGGGCTTCTGGAAGATCCACGCGTCCTCCAGCGTCGCGGTCTGGATGAAGTCTGCCTGCGCCAGGGCCGTGAAGAACTGCTCAAGCCAGCCGTCCTTATGGACACGCTGGTACGTGCCGGGCCACGCGCCGAACTTCTCGCCGTCGTCCGCGTACACGACAAGGCGGGCGCCGGCGGCGTGCCGCTCGCGCAGCTCCTTCATCGTCGCGCTCACATCGCGGAAGGGAATGAGGTATCGCAGCTTCATGCTGCCGGGGAACACGATCAGCGGAAGGCCCTGGTCCTCGGTGATGTAAGACTCGCCGGTCTCGTCCTTCTTCAGGCCCGCGCGGAGGAAGTGCTCGTCGTCGAGCACCGTGTAGGCGATGCCGGCCTCGGCGAGAAGCGACGGAAGGTGCGGCTCCCACACGCGCTCGGTGAGCCACGCGCCGAGCGGCCGCTGTCCGAAGATCGCATGGACCCGGTCGGTGAGGGCGCGGATCTGGCCCACGCCGTCCCGGCGCGGCACGCCCACGAGGACGGGCTCGTAGTAGCCACCGGACAGGAGCTCGATCTGGCCGCGCCGGACGAGGTCGGAGAGGTCTCCGATGACGTCAGGGCGATTGGCCTCAAGCCAGTCCAGGAGCGGGCCGGAGAAGTGGAGGCTCGCCTTCACTTCGGGATGGCGATATAGGGCGGCCACGAGCGGCGCATACGCACGCTCGGTCACCTCTGAGAAGACTGACGGGAAGTTCCCCGCGGGTTGGTGCTGGTGGAAAACCAGCGCCACGCGCAGCCGGTCGGCCAATTACGGACATTTTAGCGTAGAACGCTTGTTGACGCCCGTTTCGTACGCTCTTCGTACGAAGGGCTCGTCAGTTTGTCAGCGAACTCGACAGAGCACTCTGGATGCGTCACGATCGAGTCGTTGATCGGCCGTCTCCTTCTATACGGCGCGCTGTTCCTGGCCATCGGGATCGTCGTGGTGAGCGCTTGTGGTCCAGAGCGGGTCGTCCTGCCGCGCACCAGCCCGAGCGCCAGCGCGGCGACGGTCGCCCCGACGACGGCGGCGCCCACCGCCACCCGCACCGCCTCGCCGACCGTCGCCCCGACAGCGGCGCCAACGACCGCGGCGCCAAGTCCGACCGCCCCGGCGAGCCCGGGCAGCACACCCGCCACGGCCTGCCCCGAGCGGACCGGCGGAGCGACCACG
>JALYLT010000320.1 GCA_030774095.1 Chloroflexota bacterium | reverse complement strand
GTACCCGCGGCACTCACGCGGGCATCGCGCCCAGACCATGACGTTCCGAGAAGACGAAGCGCCCGTCCACGACCGGCACCGCGCGGAACGGATCGTCGACGATGAGGAGATTGCCGTCGAGGTCCGCCCACTCGACCGACGGCGCAAGATGTGCCGCTGCCGCGATCGCCACGCTTGTCTCCGCGGCGCGGCAGCCGAGCATCACCTTCATCCCAAGGTCGTGGGCTCGCGCGATCATCGCGCGCGCCTCGGCGATGCCACCGCATTTCTGCAGCTTCACGTTGATGCCGTGACACGCTCCCGACAATCGCTCGACGTCCGGCAGGCGCACCGCCGCCTCGTCGGCGACGATCGGCACCGCCGAACGCTCGCGCACATACCGCAGTCCATCGATGTCGTCGGTCGGCGTCGGCTGCTCGACGAACTCGATGTCGAAGGGCGTAATGCGCTCGATGCGTGCGGGTGCCTCGGCCGGTGTCCAGGCCGCGTTCGGATCCACGCGGATCGTTCCCGCGAACCGCTCTCGGATCAAAGACAGGATCGCGGCGTCGTCACCGCCGTAGCCGAGCTTCACCTTCAGGACGGTGAACCCCTTCGCCGCGGCCGCGGCGGCGCGATCGGCCATCACGCTCGGCTCGGCGATCCCGATGGTGAACGAGGTCGGCGGCGCCTCACGGCCGGCCAGGCCGAGGAAATCGCGCAGCGGCACTCCGGCCGCCTGCGCCGCGCGATCGTGTCCGAGGATGTCGAGGGCGCACGCTGCCGCACCGCCGTGCGGGAAGCGCCCATCGAGGTGCTGCTTGAGTGTCGCGAGGTCGGCGGCATCCTCGGGCACGAGGTCGAGGGCGCCGCGCACGTCCGCCTCGAGCGACTCCGTCGTCTCCTTGAAGAACGGATCCGGCGAAGCCTCGCCGCGCGAGATCCGACCGCCCTCGTCGAGCTCGACGAGCACGACGCGCTTCTCGGTCCGCACCGCGCGCGATATCTGGAAGGGCACCTCGAGATGCACGTCGACGGTGCGGACGGTGAACTTCACGACGTGCTCGTCACCGCGCCGCGGCCGCGCGCGTCGATGAGGGCGCGCGCGAGGCGGTCGGCGCCCGCGGTGCCCTCGCGGATCGGGTCGGCCGCCGGAAGCTTCGTCGCAGCCGCTGCGCCCTGGATCCAGGACAGAGCGAGGTCCGGCGGGTCCGACGACACCAGATCCCCGGTATTCAGGGCGACCGCGACGACCCGCGCCGGCGGATAACCTGGCGGCCTTCGCCACGCCGCCGCATCCTCGTAGATCTTTACGAGCTCGCGTAGCGACCGGAGCGGAAGTCCGGTGTCCTCGTAGCCCTTCATCGAGTCGCGCATCGCGTTGTGGCACAGCACCATCAGGTCGGGCCCCGCACCATGCAGCAGGCCGAGCGTCACACCGGAGAAGCCGGGGTGTGTGAGCGAGCCCTGGCCCTCCACGATGACCCAGTCCGCGCGCTCGGCAGCGTCGCACACCATCTTCTCCGCGGCTCCGGCGATGAAGTCCGCGACGACAGCATCGACCGAGATGCCGTCGCCCGCGATCGCGATGCCGGTCTGTCCCGTCGCGACGAACGCGGCTCTCTCACCCATGCGCCGCAGCGCGGCGACGATCTCGAGCGACGCCGTCATCTTGCCGACGGCGGCGTCCGAGCCCACGGTGAGCACGACCGTCACGCCTTCGCGCGGGCGGCGATGCCCGCTGATCGGCAGTTCGTGCGGCGGCTCCCGCAGTTCGCGCACCAACGCGTTCCCTCGCTTCGCCGCCTCGGCGAGTCGCGGGTCGCTCAGGACGCGCTCGTGCAGCCCGTTCCAGACGGATAGCCCGCGCTCGAGCGCGCGAGACAGCAACGGCCGATACGCGTCGGGGATCCGACCGCCCGCGGCCGCCGTGCCGATGAGCAGCACGTCCGCGCCGCGCGCGATCGCCGCATCGACCGTCGCGACGACCGGCACGCCGCGGCCGACGCCGACGTGCTCAGCGGCGTCGGTGCCCGCGCGCGTCGAATCGATGACCGCAACGATCTGATAGCGCGCGTAGCGCAGCACGCCGATCGCCGTCTTCGCGGTCATCCGCGTGAAGAGGCCCTCCGCGAGGATCGCGACGCGCGGCGTATCGCTCACGCGCCTCCCAGATCCCGGCCGAGGCGGAGGAATCGCCCACTGCGACCGGGGGCGGTCTCGCCCGCATCGAGCGCGACCTCTCCATTCACGACGACATGCTCGACGCCCTCGGGATAGCGGTGCGGATCGTCATAGGTCGCGGCGTCCGCCACGTGCCGCGGATCGAACACGACAAGATCCGCCCACGCGCCGATCCGTATCTCGCCGCGATCCGCGAGCCGGAGATGCGTCGCCGTCAGCGATGTCATCTTGCGCACCGCGTCTTCGAGGGTGAGGACGCCCTCGTCGCGTGCATACCGCCCGAGCACGCGGGGGAAGGTGCCGTACGAGCGCGGATGCGGCTTGCCGAACGACAGCGGGCCATACGGCGCGTTCGCCGACGAGTCGCTGCCGATGGCGACGTACGGCTTCGCCATGACGAAGCGCACGTCGTCCTCGTTCATCGAGTGGTGCACGATCGCGACGTCGCCTTCGTGTTCGATGAGCGCGTCACAGGTCCACTCGAGCGGATCCTTCCCCGCCTCGCCCGCGAGGTCCGCGACGGTGCGCCCGCTCCACTCGGGTCGCCGCCGAGCCCGCGAGATGACGATGCGATCCCAGTTGCGTCCTGTCTCCACGTACTCATCGCGGATCCGCGCGCGCACCGCCGGCTCCTTGAGGCGCTCGCACATCGCGAGCCGTCCGCCCTCATGCACCCAGTTCGGGATCGTGACCGCGAGTCCCGTCGAAGACGCCGTGTAGGGATATTGGTCCGCCTGGACCTCGAGACCGGCACCGCGGGCCGCTTCGATCTTTGCGGTCGACTCCTGGACCCGGCCCCAGTTCTTCTGACCCGATGCCTTGTGATGCGACAGCTGGACGCGCACCCGCGAGCGTCGGCCGAT
>JALYLT010000319.1 GCA_030774095.1 Chloroflexota bacterium | reverse complement strand
AGCGGAGCGACGCTGACATCACTCCAGACCTCCACGAGTCCGCCGCGCTGGCCGACCAGAGAGTCGAGCTGACGACCGTCGAGCGAGAGTGACGCGACGTCATCGTGCAACCGTGCGGTGGGCACGCCGCGGAGCGCGGGATCTTCTTCGGCACTCGCCGCAGCGGTCTTCGCCGCCACGGTCGCGGCTTCGCGTGTCGCGCGCGAGATCTCGTTCGCCGCGACCGGCGCGGCCGACGACTCGCGCTCGAATGAGGTCGACAGATGGTAGGTCCGCACATCGTCGCCATCGATCGCGACGATCGAGCGGTCAACGCGCTGCCCTCGCTCGGCGGCGCTGAACGCGGTGGCCAGCGCCGCTGAGACCGATTCGCGGTCGACGACGAGCCCGCCGGTCACGGCGCCCTCGGCCAGACCCGCTTCACCGCGCCCCGTGATCCGCAGCCGAGAGTTCTCTCGGATCGCCACGATGACCCGCGCGATGCCAGCCGAGAGCTCCACGCCGGCGACCAGCGGGCCCCTCGGTCCGACCGTGCGGGTGTCGCGTGCGCTAGTGGAGGCCACGTCCCCCGTCCAAACGTGCGCGCACCGTTTCCCGTGCCGTTTCGAGCGCCTCAGCGATGCGCGCGGGGTTCTTTCCTCCGGCCGTCGCGCTCTCGGGTCGGCCACCGCCCTTGCCTTCGATGATGGGCTCGAGCACCTTCACCACTGCGTTCGCATCGACCTTCGACGCGAGATCCTTCGTTACGTTCACGACCACCGCGGCCGCTCCGTTGCGTCGTGCGCCAAGCACCACGACGCCGGAGCCGATGCTCGCGCGGATCCGATCGGACAGCGCGCGCAGGTGATTGACGTCGCCTTCGCCGATGTCGGCCGCGACGAGCTTCGCGGCTCCGATGGTCTCGGCCTCGCCGAGCAGCTTAAACGCGACGGCGTCAAGTCCGCTGCGCTGCATCGTGGCGAGCTCCTTCTCGAGCCGCTCACGCGATTCGCTCAGCTGGGCCACGGCTTCCGGGACGCGCGCCGGTGGGACGCGCAGGGCCGCCGCCGTCCGCGCGAGCCGGTCGCGCACGTCGCGGACCTCGTGCAGCGCGCCGACGCCGGTGACGGCCTCGATGCGCCGCACACCAGCGCCGATGCTCTCTTCTTTCGTGATCAGGAACGGACCGATGTCGCCGGTGCAGTGGCAATGCGTCCCACCGCACAGCTCGCGGCTCGGACCGGCCTCGATGACGCGCACCTCGTCGTCGTACTTCTCGCCGAAGAGCGCCATCGCACCCGACGCGAGTGCATCGCTGAGCGGCATCACGCGAGCATGGACGCTCGCGTTGTCGAGGATCGCGTGGTTCACCTCGTCCTCGACGCGCTGCAGCTCGTGCGGCGTCAGGGCACGGCCGAACGTGAAGTCGAACCGGAGATTCGGCGCGTGCACGAGTGAACCTGCTTGGTGCACGTCCTCCCCGAAGAGATTCCGCAGCGTCGCATGCAGGAGATGGGTTGCCGTGTGGTTGCGCATCGTGTCGCGGCGGAGATCCTCATCGACGGCCGCGTGCGCCTGCGCCGACACGCGCAGGACGCCGTCGACGACCTTCGCGCTCGTCACGATCACGCCCGGCGCCGCGGTCTGGGTATCGGCGACCATGGCGCGCCCTTCGTCAGTCGTGATCGTGCCGCGGTCCCCGACCTGGCCGCCGCCCTCCGGATAGAAAGGAGTGCGGTCCAGGACGATCTCGACGTCCTGGCCCTCGTGAGCGGCCTCGACGCGCGATCCACCCACGACCAGCGACACGATCTTCGCGTCGGTCGCGAGCTCCTCGTAGCCGGTGAACTCGCTGCGGAGACCCTGCGTCTCGCGGAGCAGCGAATAGAACTGACCGAACCGCATCGCGTCCTGCGTGAACTTCGCAGTGGCGCGGCTGCGGCTGCGCTGGCCTTCGAGGAGCTCGGCAAAGCCGCGCTCGTCCACTTTCAGGCCCGAGGTCGCGGCGATCTCCTTGGTCATCTCCAGCGGGAAGCCGTAGGTGTCGGAGAGCCTGAAGGCGGTGTCGCGATCGATCCACGTCTGGCTCTCGGCCTTCGCGCGCGCGATCGCTTCGTTCAGCATCGTCAGGCCGTTCGCGAGCGTCCGCTCGAACTTGTCCTCTTCGTCCGCGATCACCTGCGTGATGCGGTCGCGCGCCTTCGTGAGCTCGTGATAGTGCTTCTGCATCGTCTTGACGACGTCGCCGCCGAGCGTCGCGAGGGCGCCGGTCTTCAGTCCGAGGCGTCGCCCGTGCAGCGCCGCGCGCCGGATGAGTCGGCGGAGGACATACCCGCGGAACTCGTTCGAGGGCACGATGCCATCGGCGATGAGGAACGTCGCGGCGCGCGAATGCTCCGCCACGATCCGGATCGAGACATCGGTGTCGCGGTCGGCGCCGTAGGTCTTTCCCGAAAGCGACTCGATCTTCTTCACGAGCGGCTGGAATAGGTCGGTGCGGTAGGTGTCGCCGGGGACGCCCTGCAGCACCTGCGTCACGCGCTCGAGGCCGGCGCCGGTGTCGATGTTCCGTTTGGCCAGCGGGGTCAGCGTGCCGTCGGCCTTCCGGTCGTACTGCTGGAAGACGAAGTTCCAGATCTCGAGCCAGCGGCCGCAGTTCTCGCTCGGATCGCACTGATGTTCCGGCACGCCCGGCTGCGGGCCCTTGTCGATGAAGACCTCGCTGTCGGGACCGCACAGGCCCGTCGGTCCCGGCGCCCAGAAGTTCGCCTCGTCGCCGAGACGGAAGATCTTCTCCGGCGGCAGCAGGGCGAGCGTCTTGGTCCAGATCTCGTAGGCCTCGTCGTCGCTCGTATGGACCGTGGCGACGAGCTTGGTGCCGTCGAAGCCGAACACTTTGGTCAGGAGGTCCCAACCCCACTCGATCGCTTCCTTCTTCCAGTAGTCGCCGATCCCGAAGTTCCCGAGCATCTCGAAGAAGGTCTGGTGGTACCCGTCCCTGCCGACCTCGTCGATGTCCGTGGCGCGGAAGACCTTCTGGACCGCGACGATCC
>JALYLT010000318.1 GCA_030774095.1 Chloroflexota bacterium | reverse complement strand
ATGTCCCGCAGCACGTGGACGAGCCCGGCGAGATGCCCCGTTTGATCGCGGATCGCCGAGCGAGTGATGGCCACGCTGACCTGGCCGCGATCGCGCCGGCGAAGAGTTGCCTTGCTCACGCCGAGATCCGGCTGCGAAGATGGGAGAGGACATTCGCCCTGGCGACCGTCGGGCGACGCGTGCTTCGGGCAAATGACGTCACACCAGGATCGGCCGAGGACCTCCTCGACACTCCAGCCGGTGAGTGTCGACGCTGATGGATTGAACGCCGTGATCCGCAGGTCCGTGTCGGTCGTGACCAAGGCGTCGGCCATCGACGCCACGATCCCCTCGTATCGGCTCTTCTCCACTGCCAGGTCCGACAGAGCACCTTGGAGCCCACGACGCATGTCGTCGAAGGCCTGGGCCAGCACGCGCACCTCGCCTTCCCCTTCGCGCGGGACCGGCGTCGTGAGATCGCCGGCGGCGATCTGACGGCTGGCGACCGCGAGAGCAAGGATCGGGCGGGCAACACTTCGCGTCGTGAGCCAAACGAGCACCAGCGCCAGCCCGAGCGAGAGGGCGCCGAAGAGGATGATCTGCTGCTGCCACCGGTTGGCGTCCGCGGACAGCTCTGCGTCCGACCCGCCCAGGGCGAGAGCCCATGGGACGCTCCGCAGCGGCACGAAGGCCATCTCGTGGCGCTGGCCCAGATCCACGGGATCGACCGATCCCACCGGCGCGGTCAATCCAACGGCACTCCGTCGTGCGGCGATCAGCGGGTCGTAGAAGTCAGGATGCTCGCCCAGGCCCAGTGCGTGCCCAGCCTCGGACGAAACGATGACGTGATCGTCTTGATCGATGAGCTCGGCGTGTCCGGTGTGGGCGAGACCACGCGCGCTGGCCACGAGATCGTAGAGCGGGCCTTGATCAGGCCGCAGCACCAGACCGAGGACTCCCGTGACCTGCCGGTCGTTCCCAAAGACCGGCACGGCGAGGAATGCCGCCACCCGGTGATCGAGCGTGTGGACCCCCGATGCATATCGCGTTTGCGTCGTCAGCGGCGTGAGGAACCCTGGCTGAGCGTTGACGTAATCGGCCCGCAGGTTCGGATCGGCAGGCGTGGCCCACGCGATCGCGCCCTTCCGATCGAGGAGAAGGACCTCGCCGACGCTGGAGTCTTGCTGGCCGAACGCGTCGTCCAGCACCTGCCGCTGCCGCGTCGGGTCCCTGTCCGCTTGGCCCACCAGCGTCGCCGCGCGCTCGAGCCGGCCGAATCGCAGCTCGAGATCGGAGTCGATGGAGCTCGCGGTGGAAGTTGCCACGCTGAGCCACTCTCCGATGGTGCGCTGCTCGGCATCGTCCGCGATCGCTGACCCAAGGACGCCGAACAACGCAAAGATGCCGATGAGGCCGAGGACGACGAGTGTGCCGATCTGCCAACGCAGGGGGAGGCCGGACGCGCGTTCAGCCAGGGCTCGAAGGCCGCTCATCTGACGCAGCCTAACGACCGTTGTGCGCCGGCCCGTCTCGCGCGTGGGCCTTCCGCGCGCCTCGGCGCCTAGATGAAGTTCCCAGTGGTCTTTGAAGACGGTGGAGTACTCGGCGCTGGTGGGCGAGATGTGGGCGGAGATCAAGGACCTCACGAAGCGACGCCCCGCGCCGTACGACGCCTACTTCGACTCGGTCATCGCGGCGCCGGCGATCGCCGTCGGAGATGTCGCAGGAGCGCGACGAGCGCGGGCGCTGGAGCCGGGAGGACTCGACGCTGCAGCTCGTCGACGCGGGCAAGGCCGCCGCTAAGATCGCCGTGAACACCGAGGGACGGAGGAAACGTTGGTAAATCGACAACCCTAGTTTCGGCCAGTGTCACGCAAAGCTTCCTATTCCGGCAACGTACTCCCACGCCGGCCGAACTCTCAGGGTTTATCACCGGACTCACGATCAGCCCGGGGGCCGGATTCCTATTCGGAGGCGGAGTGACGGTTAGCCCGTTTGCTCCAAGCACGAAGCTGTCTGGCGACTATGGTTTGTATTCACCTCAAATCGGAGCGAACGCAGTATGGGGCTTCCGGTTCCAAGAAATAGTCGACTTTGTGACGCGGTCGTTTATCACGCCGGCACCGGGACTGCCTTAGCTTTGGATTTTGGTCGCACACTGAGCCACGAGACGGCTCAGTTGCCGTGTACCGTCTGAATTTGCGCGTGCAGACGTTGAGACGAGGCAACTTCGCGATTCTTGCGGACAAGCGAAAAACGGCCGTGGCAGCGGTTCTGATCGCGCTCGCCGCGGCTCTCGTGGTTCGAGCCTACTTGGAGGCTGGCGATCGGGCAGAGCATGAACGCGTGGTACTGACCGAGGAGTTCGCTGAGGTGCGGATAATGCCAGGTGGCGTGGTCGTCGACAGAGCGAGCGAATTCAAGGTGGGTCAGGCTCGCGTCGGCGCAGTCTTCACATCCGCAGCAACCTACGAGGCCCTGCGGGCGTTCTACGACGCTGAACTCGCGCGCACCGGATGGCAATTCAAAAACGAGCTTTCGCTTCGAGGCGCGGTAGTGGCTTGTTATGGGCGCGACGACCACCGGGCGGCTCTTCAGTACTCGTCCGACCCAACCGCCGGCTGGAACTACGCCTTGGACCTCATGGGGGACAGGGTGTGTGTCCGTAGTCTGGGTCAGGGTAATCCGATTGCGGCGTGGTCATGGCGCTCACGCTCGTGGTCGTCGTCGTCGTCGTTCTCGCTCGGTCCTGGTCCATCTTGATGCGGGATAGCTGACGGAACAGCACTGGGGATCACGCCGAACCCACGCGTCATGCGCAGACGAACTGATCGGATGTCATCCCGAGTTGTCCGAGATAGATCAATCCGAATGTGACGAACATCATCGCGGGCAGCGCGAGTAATAGACGCCGCCGTGTTTCGCCGGAGCGTGGAAGCCGGAAGATGCCAACGATGGCGATCGGTGCTGCGAGCAGCGGGAGCGACGCAGTCGAGATAAGCAGTGCCGTTAGTCCGGCGGAACCCGTCGCGCCAATCGCGCGGCGAGTGTCAGTGT
>JALYLT010000317.1 GCA_030774095.1 Chloroflexota bacterium | reverse complement strand
CTTCGATGTTCTCGCGCACGACGACCAGATCGATGTTGCCCATCGGTGCCTGGACCCCCGGGTACGTCTTCGCGGGCCGCAGGTTCGCATACAGATCGAATTCCTTGCGGAGCGCGACGTTCACCGAACGCATCCCCGTACCGAGCTCCGTCGTGAGTGGACCTTTGAGGCCGACCTTGTTCCGCCGGATCGAATCCAGCGCGCTCTTGGGGAACGGATCGCCGAGCTTCTGGAGCGCGGGCAGGCCGATATCGTGAACGTCCCACTCGATCGCCACACCCGTCGCTTCGATCGCGCGACGGGTCGCGTCGACGATCTCCGGACCCGTCCCATCGCCTGGGATGAGCGTGATGCGGTGAGTCAGAGCGGTCTCCCCTTCGCCGGCGGCTCTTTCGGCATCGTACGCTCGGGACCCAGACATAGAACAGCATTGCCGTTGATGTAGTCCCATAGGCGCTGTCTATACTTTGACCATGGAGCTCGGCCAGCTCGAGGCCTTCGTGGAGGCACAGCGGCGGGGGAGCATCACGCGGGCGGCCGCGGCTCTGGAGCTCACACAGCCCACCCTGACGGCCCGCCTGCGGGGTCTCGAACGTGAGCTTGGTGCGCAGCTGCTCGTGCGCGGACGGCGCGGCGTGAGCCTGACGGCCACCGGCCGCCGATTCCTGCCCCGCGCCCAGGCCGCCCTCGAAGCCGTGCGGCGCGGCGTCGCCGAGACGAAGGCCGCCCGCGAAGGGCGCGGCGGTGTCCTCGCGCTTGGCCTCGCGACCGATCTCGCGCTGTACATCGCGCCGGCGGCGCTGGCGCGCTTCGCGCGCGGGCATCCCGATGTGGAGATCAGCGTTCGCAGCGGGCGGTCGCATGCGGTCGCGGAGGCCCTTCGGGCCGACGAGATCGAGATCGCTCTGGTGAGTCAGCTGATCGCATTGCCCGAGCTTGCGTCGCGTGCGCTGTTCGACGAAGCAGTTCCCATCGTTGTTGGGCGTGCCCACGCCTTCGCGGCTCGTGGCCGCGTCGGCATCGAGGAGCTCGCACTCTCCGGCCTGGTCATGCGCGATCCGACGGCGTACCTCCACGCGATCACGATCGCGTACTTCGCCGCAGCCGGGACCGCGCCGCGCATCTTGATGGAGCTCAACAACACCGAAGCCTGCAAGCGCGTCGTTCTCGCCGGACTCGGCGCCGCTCTCCTGCCGCAGATGGCGATCCACGAGGAGCTGCGACGCGGCGACCTCGTCGCGCTGCGGGTCGACGGACATCCAGCACCCAGGCGCGCGATCCACCTGATGACGCGCGCCGGCGCAGAGGTGTCGCCGACCGCGAACGCATTCCTTCGGGCCTTGCCTCGGCCGTCATGATGCGCTGATGAGCGCGGAGGATCGGGCCCTGCCGGCGGTGCAGCGCGCGTACTTCTATGTCGTGCTGCTCGTGGCGATCCACATGATCGTGCTCGGCGTCGCGAACCTCCTGCGCGTCGGCGCCGAGATCGCGCTTGGCGCGCCGAGCGGAGGCTTCACCGGACTGCCGTTCGTGTTCGCGGAGTTCAACCGCCCACGCGAGCAGTACCGGGAACAGGCGAGCCTCGCCATCGCGCTGCTGCTCGTCGCCGTGCCCGCGTGGTACCTCCACTACCGCGCCGCGGACGCCGCTGCGCGCCGCTCGCTCTTGGAGCGCGGCTCCGCGCTTCGCAGCGCGTATCTGCACATCGTCGTGCTCGTGACCGCGCTGCTGGTCTTCGGGTACGGCCAGCGGGTGGTGCATCTGCTCCTGCAGGCCGTGCTCGTGGGCGACAGCACCTTCTTCCCGCTGGAGCCGAGCTGGCAGGCGCGCGCCGCCGGCGCGCTTGCGATGGCGATCGCGGCCGCGGGCGCCCTGGTGTTCCACCTGCGGCTCGCGGCCGCTGACCGCGCGACCGGAGCAGTTTCGGGCCGCGCCGCGCAGCTCGGCCAGATCGTTCGTTACGCACTCGCGGTCATCGGCCTGTTCTTCTTCGCGTTCTCGGTCGCCTCGACGCTCGCGGGCTTGTGGCAGCGGCTGCTTTTTCCGTTCCCCGACCCAGTGTTCCCGCCCGGCGTGCCGTCGCGACCGCTGCCGGACCGCGGGGTGTCGCTGCGGTTCGATCTCGCGAACGCGGTCCCCGGCATCCTGTCCGGCCTCGCGCTCTGGCTCGCGGCGTGGCTCCCGTCGCAGCGCGTGGCGTTCGGGGCCGACCTCGTCGAGCGGGCATCCGTCGCGCGGCGGCTCGCGGTGTACTTCGTGATCGCGGTCTCCGCCTTCGTCGTTCTGTTCGGCCTGACCGCCGCCATCGCGGCGGTTCTCGCACGCGCGCTCGGTGAGCGCATCACCGACGCGGATCTTGGGCGTGAGCTCGGTTCGCCGGTGGTGTTCGCGGCCGTCTTTGCGGCGGTCTGGTGGTACCACCGACAGGTCATCGAGCGCGAGGCAAGACGAGAGGCAGAGGCCGGCGGCGCCGCTGGGATCCGCCGCGCGTATTACTACCTCATCGCTGCGATCGCTCTCGCGATGGCTGCGATCGGCGCCGCCGGGGCGATCGGCGCCATCGGGAGCGGTCTGCTGCGCCTGATGGATCACGACCCGCGCGAGACCGCGACCTGGATCTCTCTCGTCCTCGTGGGTGGGCCGGCGTGGGCATTCCACTGGCGCGCGCAACAGCGCCGTCTCGATGACGATGAGCGGCGGTCGCTGCAGCGGCGCGTATATCTCTACCTCGCGATCCTCGGCAGCGTCGCTGCGGTGCTCGTCTTCGGATCGGCGCTCCTGTTCAACCTGCTCAAGGGCGTCCTTGCGTTCCACTTCGATCTCGCGCTCTGGCACGATCTCTGGCACTTCACCGTCGACACTGCGGTCGGGGCCGTCGCGCTCGCGTGGCACTTCCGCCTCGTGCGCGCGGACCGCGCCGCACTGGCCGCCACGGGTCTGGAGGACACGTACCACGTGACGCTGCTGGTGAAGGCCGCGGACCGCGCCGCGGCGCAGGTTCGTGTCGCGGCCGCGCTCCAGGGTCAGCCCGACATCACCGT
>JALYLT010000316.1 GCA_030774095.1 Chloroflexota bacterium | reverse complement strand
CGCGCTCGCCGGCGTCGCGATCGCGCGCTCTCTCGAAGGTCTGGTGAGCGCCGATGCCCGCCTAGAATGGCCCAACGACGTACACGTCGAGGGCAGGAAGGTCGCGGGCGCCCTCGCTCATGCGACTTCGGATGGCGACGGAGGCGTGCTCGTGCTCGGTATCGGCATCAACGTGCATCAGCGGCCTGACGATTTCCCGGCGGAGCTGCGCGAACGAGCGACATCGCTCGCCATCGCCGGTCGTCCGCTCGATCGACTTTCCCTTCTCGCGCGCCTGACGCGCGAGCTCGATCGCCTTCAAGACCTCGCCGAGCGCGACACGGCGCTCGACGAGTGGCGCCAACGCTCGACGTTCCTCGGCAAGGCGGTCGAGGTGCGGACCGGTGAGCGAGCTCCTCTCCGTGGGATCGCGACCGCGATCGACGACGACGGCGCGCTGCTGGTGCGCACATCGTCCGGCACCGAGCGTGTCGTGGCAGGCGAGGTCGCGCTCGTTTGAGCGAACGCTTCGCGATCGTCGTCGACGGCACAGCGTGCCTCACGCCGGAGCTCCAGCGTGAGTTCGATATCCGCTGGCTTCCGCTGCACGTCGACATCGGTTCGGAGACGTTCACCGCGAATGTCGATCTCTCGGCCGACGAGTTCTACCGCCGCATCGCCGCGCCAGGAGTGCTCACGGGAACGTCGCAGCCGAACATGGGTGAGTGCCGCGATGTCTACGACGCTATCGTCGCCGAGGGAACAAAACAGGTGCTCGTGCTCACGATCGCGACGGAGCTGTCCGGCACGTTCTCGGTCGCCAGCACGACGGCGCAGGCCATGCCCGGCGTCAGGATCGAGGTCATCGACACGCGCTCGCTCGCGGGCGGCATCTCGCTCATCGCCACCGCGTGTGCGCGCCTTCGCGCTGGCGGCGGGTCATTCGAGCAGGCCGTCGCGATCGCGAAGAAGTTGTCAGGGAAGATCCCGATCTATGCCGTCGCGGACACCCTCGAGTACCTGAAGCGCTCGGGTCGCGTGAGCGGCGCGCAGGCGCTCTTCGGATCGATGCTGAAGATGAAGCCGATCCTCGAGGTCGCGAACGGCGTCGTGCATCCCGCGGACCGCGTGCGCACGCGCGAGAAGGCCGTCGAGCGCATGAAGGAGCTCGTCGCGGCGCGCGTGCCCGAGGGCGCGCGCATCCACGCCTGCACGCTCCACACCAACGCGCCCGAGCGCGCGCGCAACGTTGCGGACTGGGTGCAGGCGCGTTATCACTGCGTGGAGCACTGGATCGCCGAAGCCGGTCCGGTCATTGGCGCCCGCGCCGGCCCCGGTGTCGTTGGGCTCTGTTGGTACCGTGAGGAAGATGCGAGGTGAGACTGCGGATGCCGTTCGGTCGGAAGCCGAACGAGTTCCCCTCTCACCTGTGGACGCAGTGTCCCCACTGCAACGAGATGCTCTTCAACAAGCAGCTCGCACGCAATCTCAACGTGTGCACCAAATGCGAGCACCACTTCCGGCTCGGCGCGCGTGAGCGTGTCGAGCTGCTCGCGGACAAGGGCTCCTTCCACGAGCACGACGCGACATTGACCTCGGGCGACCCGCTCAGCTTCACGGACAGCAAGCCGTATCCGGAGCGGATCGCCGCGGCGCAGGTGAAGAGCGGTGAGAAGGACGCGGTCATCACGGGAGAGGCGACGATCGGCGACAACCCGGTGATCCTCGCGGTCATGGACTTCGAGTTCATGGGCGGCTCGATGGGTTCCGTCGTCGGCGAGAAGATCACGCGCGCGGCCGAGCGCGCGCTCGCGGAGCGCAGAGCGCTGGTCATCGTCTCGGCCTCAGGGGGCGCGCGTATGCAGGAAGGCACGATCGCGCTGATGCAGATGGCGAAGATCCTCGGCGCGCTCGCGCGGCTCGACCAGGCGCGCCTTCCGTATGTGAGCGTGCTGACCGATCCAACCACCGGCGGGGTCCTCGCGTCGTTCGCGTCGCTCGGGGACATCATCGTCGCCGAGCCTGGCGCGCTCATCCGCTTCTCCGGCGAGCGCGTGACGAGCGGTACCGTCGGCGAGAAGCTGCCGACCGGATTCGGAAAGGCAGAGTTCCTCCTCGAGCGCGGCTTCATCGACCAGATCGTGCCGCGACCGCATCTGCGCGAGCGGCTCGCGTTCTTCCTCACCGCGTTCCGCGCCGCGTCACAAGACCTGCGCTGGAGCCTCTGAGGGTGTCCATGCTCGAACGGCTCACCGGCGCGAAGCGCACTGTCGAGGGCAACGGCCACCTGCCGGAGGACGCGAATCTCATCACCGAGCCCGCGCAGCTCGCGACGCGCGCGAGCCCGTGGGAAGCCGTGCAGGCGGCGCGCAACATCCAGCGTCCGCACACGCTCGAAGTCATCGGGCGCGTCTTCGATCGCTTCCACGAGGTCCACGGCGACCGCGGTTTCCGAGACGATCCGGCGATCGTCGGTGGGATCGCCGACCTCGACGGACGTCCGGTCGTCGTCGTGGGCGAGCAGAAGGGCGCGTCGACCGAGGAGAACATCGCGCGCAACTTCGGGATGCCGCACCCCGAGGGCTACCGCAAGGCGATGCGTTTGTACCGGCTGGCCGAGAAGTTCCATCTTCCGCTCATCACGTTCGTTGACACACCAGGCGCGTACCCCGGTCCCGAGGGTGAAGAGCGCGGACAGGCCGAGGCGATCGCGCAGTCGATCCTGCTCATGGCGCGGCTTCAGACGCCGATCGTCGTCGTCATCCTCGGCGAGGGTGGCTCCGGCGGCGCGCTCGCACTCGGCGTCGGCGACGTCGTGCTCGCGCTTCAGAATGCGATCTACTCCGTCATCTCACCGGAGGGTTGCGCCGCGATCCTATGGCGAAGCCCGGCGGAAGCCGAGCGTGCTGCCAAGGCGATGCGTCTTTCGGGACCCGACCTTCTCGAGCTCGGCGTCGTCGACGCACTTATCCCCGAGCCCGCGGGCGGCGCGCACACCGACCACGCCGCCACCGCTGCGGCGATCCGCACCGCACTCGCGGCGCAGCTCGCGAAGCTCGAGCG
>JALYLT010000315.1 GCA_030774095.1 Chloroflexota bacterium | reverse complement strand
TACGAAGCACGGCGACCACCCCCTTGGCGCGGAATGTACTGCGCGTGGCGGAAAGACGGTACCGCGACGCGAGACGGACTACGAGTCTCGTACCGCCGCCCGGCTCCTCCGGATCACCTCTTTGTAGACGCCGACGAGCTGAGCGGTGACATGCGACCAGTCAAATTCGGGAGCGCGGCGCGCGCCGGCCTCGCCCAGTCGTACGCGCAGAGCCGGGTCGCAGATGAGCCGTTCGAGCGCGGCCGCGACGGCGTCCGGATCCTTCGGCTCGACGAGGAGTCCCGAAACATTTCGCTGTACGACACGCTTGTAGCCGTGGATGTCGCTGGCGACCACGGGGAGCCCGGCAGCCATGGCCTCGAGCAGCACGATCCCGAACGACTCCTGGCCGGTGGACGGCGCGCAGAAGATATCGGCGGTCTTGTAGAAACGCGCCTTGTCGATGTCGTCGACCCGGCCGGCGAAGAGCACGTCCTGCAGACGGTTGTCGTGGACGAAGCGCCGCAGCTTCCCGAGCTGCGGCCCCCAGTTGCAGATGACCAGTCTCGTTTCGGGGTACTGGGGCTTGAGCTTCGCGTAGGCCTGGAGTAGGTACATCGCGCCCTTGCGCGGCTCGAGCCGTCCGACGAAGAGGATGTTCGTCTTGCCGTCCTTGAATTCCGGGAACGGCCGCGCGTTCGCGTAGAACTGGACGTCAACGCCGTTGGGGATGATCCGGTAATCCCCGGGGAAATACGTCGAGATGAAATGGCGCGCCGCGCTCGACACGCAGATCTTCTCGTCGAGCTTGTTCATGTAGCGGTCGAGCGCGATCCGGCCGGCCCAGTACGAGACGGAGAATCCACCGAAGGCGTGGAACGTCGCGACGTGCGGGCACTTGGCGGAGTCGAGGATCTGGAAGGACAGGAACGGAACGAACGGCTCGTGGTGGTGGATGATGTCGAACTTCTCGCGCTCCAGCATGCGCGACACGAGCCACTCCAGACGCAGCGACAGGGTCACGCGACCGATACTCCCGTTGAACGGGATCGCGATGGCCTGACCGACCTGTATCACGTCGCGCGCCGGGGGGTCATCACCCCACGGCGCGGTGATGATCCGCACCTCATGCCCCATGTCGCGCAACCGCTCGTAGGTCTCGCGGATATGCGCGTTCGCGCCGCCCGGACGCGGATACGCGTATGGCGACACGATCCCGATCTTGATCAATCTCTGGCCTTCGGCCAGCAGACATGCTCAGGGCTGATGGATTCGCTCCTCGCGGATGAACCGCTCGTCGCTCATCTCAGTTTTCATTTCCTGCGGATCCGTCTCCTCGCGCGCTTGACCGGATCGCGCACCATCGAGCGCCACTGCTGGAGTGCGACCCCGTCCAGGTGCTCGCCGAGCGTCCAGTGTCGTCCGTCTGGTCGCGTCGTGCGGTCGGCGATGGCCCGCCGCAGCGCCGCACCGTCGTCCCCCGCGAACTCGGTCCAGGTCGTCCCGACAAGGTTCGCGTGGTGCGCGTCGCTGGAACCGGTCTCGGCGACATGCAGCACCTTCCGGTTGAGCCAGACTGAGCGCGCGACCCTGACCCGGCCCGCGTAGGACGGATTGAGCGTTTCGATGCCGTCGACGTGGACGAGCGGGTCCGAGGCGGCGGCAAGGGCACGTAGCGCTCCTTCGCCGACCGAGAACGTCAGATACGAGAGCGGGTGCGGCACGATCGCGACGCCACCGGCGCGGTGGATGCGCGACACGGTCTCAGCGAGCGCCGCGAACATCGGGATCTCGTCTTCGATCCATAGCGCGAGCAGGTGACCCGAGCGCGTCGTCACCTCGACCCCGGGGACGATCTCTACCGGACTCGAGCGGCGCGCCGCGATGTCGCGCAATAGGAAAGCACCACGGATGTCGTCGTGGTCGGTGAGCGAGATGACGTCGAGGCCGACGCGCTCCGCGGCGTCGAGGACCGCTTCCGGCGATGCGAGCCCATCGCCAAGGTCGGAATGCAGTTGGAGGTCAGCGCGTCCCACGCCAGAAGTCCTCAAAAACGGTCCACTGCTCCGGGGCACTTCGCACGCGTCGCTCGAGCACACGCGCGAATCGCTGCACGCCTTCGCGAACGTCCGCGGCGCGGTCACCGGTGCTCGGGATCTCGAGCGGCGCCTCGAACGACGCGGTGAGAACGCCGTCGCTCCGCCCGGCGAAAGACGGCAACAGCGGTGCGCCGGTGCGCATCGATAGGACGACCGCCGCGGACGGCAAGAGCGCCGGCCGTCCGAAGAACTCGACCCGCTCACCCACGCCGGTGACCGCGCGGTCCGCGAGGATGCCGAGCACCTTGCCCTCGCGGAGGAAGCGGAAGATGCCCAGTGCCGAATCGGTGCGGATGAGCTGCAGGCCGGCCCCGCCCCGCGCCCGGTTCACCGATCGCTGGAACTCAGACGTCTCGACCTCCACCGGAAGTGCCACCGGATAACCGTGCGCGAGCACCATCTGACCAACGAAGGACACCGGACCGAGGTGCGCGCTGGCAAGGATCACACCCTTTCCCTGCTCGTACGCACGGGATACGTGCTCCCAGCCATCAGTCCGCACGGCCGCGAGGAACTGCTTCGGATCCGTTCGGGGGATGGAGAAGATCTCGACGTAGTTGCGCGCCTGCTCGACGAAGACGCGTCGCACCGCTCCGTTGCCGTTCCTTCCCGGAGCAATGACGCCGAGATTGCCGCGCACCGCGCGCCTGGCGCTTGGCGCTGCGAGATAGGCGAGCGTGCCGACGACCTCGGCGAACGGGCCGATGACGCCCGTCGGCATGAGGGGTAGGACGCGCTCCGCCGCGCGCGCGAGCGCTCCCGTCAGCATCGTTACGTCGCGGCGTCCAGGGCCGCCGGCCACATCGGCCGGAACATGTACCACTGGTCGGGTTCGGGTCGCATGAGCCCTTCGAGCGCGTGCACGATCGCCTGCGTCGCCCGCTCGAGGTCGGCGGCGGCCTGCTTCGTCCGCTCGACGAAGATCGGCCGCACCGCCACGCCTTTGAAGGAGTTATCGCGGTCTCTGGTCAC
>JALYLT010000314.1 GCA_030774095.1 Chloroflexota bacterium | reverse complement strand
TTGAGCACGATCGTGCAGCCCGTCGCGAGCGCCGGGCACAGCTTGTTCGCGAAGAGCGTCAGCGGAAAGTTCCACGGCGTGATCGCGACGACGACGCCGACCGGACGCCGGATCGTGATGCCGAACTTCGACGGATCGTCGAGCGGGATGTAGTCGCCGCGGATCTTGTCCGCGAGCCCTGCGAAGTATTCGAGGTTCTCGGCGACGCGCTGCGCCTCGATCTTCGCGTGCGCGAGGGGCTTGCCCTGCTCCATCGCGAGGAGCTTCGCGACCTCGTCGACGACCTCGTGCATCTTCTGCGCGGCTTCGTGCATCAGCTTCGCGCGCTTGCTGCCGGGCGTCGCCGCCCAGCCCGGGAAGGCCTTGCGCGCCGCGTCGACGGCGGCATCGACTTCGGCTTGCGTGCCGCGCGGGATCTGACCGACCACCTCGCCGTTCGCGGGATTGCGGACCTCTATCGTCTTGCCGCCCTGCGCGTCGACCAGTTCGCCGTTGATGAGCATCTGGGCCATTCTCAGGACCTCCCGTGGATCAGGAACCAGTTTAGGAGCGTGGCGGGCCGGGCATACTCACCTGATGGATCACGAGTCGATCGCGCTCACGATCCGCTGGGTCCATGGCGTCGCTATGGCGGCCGCCCTCGGCGGCGCGTTCCTCATGACCTGGCTCACCTGGCGCGTACCCGCTGATCGCGTGCTCGACCTCGCGGTCCGGTACGAGCAGCTCTTCTGGGCGGCCACCGGCCTCCTTGTGATGACTGGCGTTGGCGATCTGGCTGCGTTAGGCACGAACCTCCCCCGGCCGGCAACCGAGTGGGGCCGGACGTTCACGACCAAGCTGTGGCTCATCGCCGCTCTCGTCGCCATATCACTGCCGCGCTCGCTCGCGGCGCTCCGTCTGGCGGCCCGGACTGTATCTGCTCCCAGCTCGTGGCTGCGTACGGTGTACGCGGTGACGACGGCGGCCCTGGCGTGGATCGTCGCGTTCGCCATCGGCCTGGCACACGGATGAGCGCGCTTGGCTGGGTCCTCGGGACGTTCCACGCGGCCGCGTTCGCTCTCGCTTTCCTTCTGCTCGTGTATCCGCGCGGCGGTCTCGGCGCGCCCTTCCTCGACATCGGCGCGCTGAACGGGCTCGCGGTGTTCATAGCGCTGTGGATGACGACACTCTTCACTACGAGCCGCGCGATCGCGGGGATCGACCTTCTTGGCGAGAGGAGGGCTGGTTTTCACCTGCGGGCGCTGCGCTGGGGCGGCGCCAACGGGATGCTCTTCTACGGCTGCCTTGCCGCGCTCGTCGTTGTGAACGCGATCCTCAGTGGCGCGCCGGCCGCGAGCGCCGGCGAGATCCTCTCGGCCGCTGCGCTCTACGGCTCGTGGCCGCTGGCGATAGCACTCGTCATCGGCGCGCTATCGGGCGTCATCCTCGCGACGCTTGATCTCGCGGCGCTCCGTCTGGCGCGCGCCGGCACACGGCCGGAGACGAACGAGCCCCCCGCTCGATAAGGTATGGAGCGCAGCACCGCAGGGGAGGTCAGCGACATGGCCGTGCGACTCGAGAAGCAGGACGCGATCGGACACATCGTCCTCGACCGCCCGCCGGCCAACTCTTACGACCGCGCGTTCATGGAGGAGCTCGACGCCGCGATCGAGGACGCGCGGAAAGACGAGGGCGTCAAGGCGATCATCGTGCGCAGCGTATCGGAGAAGTTCTTCTCCGCGGGCGCCGACGTCTCGGTGTTCGCGAAGAGTGACCTCGACACGCAGAACGCCTTCGTCGTGTGCGCGAACGAGGCGATGAGCAAGTTCGAGAGCACGCCGAAGGTCGTCATCGCCGCGATCAACGGGCACTGCCTCGGCGGAGGTCTCGAGATCGCGCTGTGCTGCGACTTCCGCATCGCGGCGGAGGGCGGCTACAAGATCGGCCTGCCGGAGGTCACGCTCGGCCTGCTCCCGGGGACCGGTGGCACGCAGCGGTTGCCGCGACTGATCGGCCGGCAGCGCGCGCTCGAGCTGATGCTGCGCGGCACGACGCTGTCGCCGCAGGCAGCGAAGGACGCGGGCATCGTCGACGAGCTCGTGCCCGCCGCGGATCTCCAGGCGGTCGCGGTCGACCGCGCGCGGGCGTACGCCGAGGGTCCGAGCTTTGCCGCGGGCCAGATCAAGCTCGCCACGGTGCAGGGCTACGGCCGGCCGCTGGCCGAGGGGCTCGCGATCGAGCGCGAGGCGCTCATCCGGCTCTTCAATAGCGAGGACGCGCGTGAGGGCGTGAAGGCCTTCGTCGAGAAGCGAAAACCGGAATACAAGGGACGCTAGCTACGGACAAGCGCGTCAGCCTCACGGAGGCGGTCACGCGCTTTGTTCCGGATGGCACGTCGGTCGCGCTGGGGTGCGCCCTCGAACCAGCCATCCCCTTCGCGTTCGCGCACGAGCTGATCCGTCAGCGCAGGCGCGAGCTCGAGCTCATTGGACCGATCTCCGATATCGCGTTCGATCAGCTCATCGGCGCCGGCTGCGTCCGGCGCGTGACCGCGGCGTGGGTCGGCAACGTGTCGGCCGGACTCGCGCATGCGTACCGGCGTGCGATGGAGGAGGGGATCCCGCGTCGTATCGAGGTGCGCGACCACAGCAACTTCACGATCGCGCAGGCGCTCATGGCGGGCGCGCTCGGCGCTCCGTACATCCCGACCAAGACGCTGCTCGGGAGCGACATCCCGCGCGCGAACGGCACCTTCGTGACAGCGACGTCGCCGTTCGATGGCTCGCCGCTCCTCCTCATCCCGGCGATCACGCCAGACGTCACCGTCATCGCCGTGCAACAGGCCGATGCGGACGGCAACGCGCAGCTCCTCGGACCGTGGGGCGTGTCGCAGGAGGCAGCGCTCGCGGCGAAGGCGGTCATCGTGCTCGCGGAGGAGGTCGTCTCCCGGGACGTCATCGGCGCCGATCCGAATCGCACCATCGTTCCGGCGATGAAGGTCGTCGCCGTCGTGGAGGAGCCAGGCGCCTGCCATCCATCGCCCCTACAGGGCCTCTACGGACGCGACCACGAGTTCTTCC
>JALYLT010000313.1 GCA_030774095.1 Chloroflexota bacterium | reverse complement strand
ATGCCGAGGCCGAGGCCGTCGCGGCCGGCATCCCCGCCGACCTGCTCCGCCGCCACGGCGCGACCGTCCGCCAGACCAACCGGCGCGCGCACGTCGTCGTCCTCGACGTCCCGGCCGAGGAGCAGGACGCGCTCGTTCAGGCGCTCGCCGCGCGCGGCATCGTCGCGCGACCGCCGCTCCCCGTGCAGCCGATGCTCAATGAGAGCGTCCCCTTCCTTCACGTGCCGTCGGTCTGGAAGGCCGGGTTCGACGGCCGCGGCATCCGCGTCGCGATCGTCGACACCGGCATCGACGCGACGCATCCGGACCTGAAAGATCGCATCGCCGCGATGTCCGACTTCACCGGTGCCGGCGGCGCGGACGGTGGCGCTGAGGACGACGTCGGCCACGGCACGCATGTCGCGGGGACGGTCGCGGGCGCCGGGTCGGTCTACCGCGGCGTTGCGCCAGGCGTGACGCTCGTCATCGCCAAGGCACTGAGCGCAGCGGGCGGCACCGAGGACGCGGTGCTCGCGGCGATGTCCTGGGCGAGCAAGCAGCAGGTGCGGGTGATGAACCTGTCGCTCGGCGGCCCCGGCTCGCCGACCTCGCCGCTCTCGCGCGAGGTGGACGCGCTCGCCGCGGAGGGGATCATCGTGTGCGTCGCCGCGGGCAACGCCGGCCCAGCCGCGAAGACCATCAGCTCGCCCGGCGACGCGAAGCGGGCGCTCACCGTCGGCGCCGCAGACAAGACCGGCGCGCTCGCCTTCTACAGCTCGCGCGGCCCGGTTCCCGGTGTGCGCTACAGCAAGCCCGACCTCACCGCGGTCGGCGGCGGCGTCACGCAGGGCGCCGCCTGCGCGTACGGCACCGGCGTCGCGAGCGCGCGCGCCGGCGTCTTGGCGAAGGATCCGTGCGCCCTGCCGCCGCGCTACGTGCGCATGAGCGGGACATCCATGGCCACGCCGCACGTCGCCGGGATCTGCGCGCTCCTGCTCCAGGCCGTCGGCGAGGACCGCGGGAGCGCGGTCACGCGAGCGGACCGCGTGCGCAAAGCGCTGGTGATCTCGGCGCGGGCGATGCGCGGGACGAAGAAGAGCGAGACCGGCGCGGGCCTCGTGGACGCCGAGCGCGCGCTCGCTTCGCTCCGTCCGAAGCGCCGCGCTGCCGCCTGAGGCGCGTCTTCACGTCGCGGCCAAAACGCGCGCACAACTCGAGGCCGACTTGCACGGACTTTCAGAGCGAGAGCGTGCGCATAGGGTAGGCATTCCATCCCGGCTGGACGGAACAGGCGGTGACGCGCGGGACAGGGACTAGAAGCGCGGTCGCGAACGCGCGCGCAGATGCGCTGCGATCTCGTTCTTCGACAGTTGGCTTTGTGCGGTCGCAAGAACGAGCGCCTCGAAGTCCTCCTCGGGCATCTCCAGGTCGTAGCCGTTCACATACAGGAACACGTCGGCTGCCTCGGCGGCGGTTCGTTTGTTCCCATCGACGTACGGATGATTCGCACAGATGTGGAACAGATACGCGGCCGCCATTTCGAAGAGGTCCTCGTGGAAGTACAGGTCGCCAGAACCTTGCTGAGGCATCTGCAGGGCGGACTCGAGCGCGCCAGGGTCGCGCAGGCCATCAGCGCCGCCTCGGCTATTACTTGGCCAGGCGCTTGTAGGCGCGCCCAAACTTCTTGTGCGAGTTCCTCCGGGCTTCTGCGACCAGCTCATCGCGCCGAGCCGCATTAACGGGCTCGATCACGAGGTTCTTGCCGTCCGTGCGCATCTCAACCGGCGTCGTGGTCGGGTCGATCTGAAGTAGCTCGAGCACGGGCTTCTCAATGACGAGAGCCCAACTGTTGCCGTGCCGGGTGAGGTACTTCATGTCGCCTCCTCGCGCTGTTATCACATTGTATACACCGCGAAATAGCGGCGAAGGTTGGTGTTCTCGCCGTCGCGGCCGGCATCCCCGCCGATTTGCTCCGCCGCCTCGTCCCGGGCTGGATATCCGGGATATCCTCAAGGCCATGGCGAAGATATTGGTGTCCATGGACGAGAAGCTGCTTGCCCGCCTTGATCGAGCCGCGCGACGCCTCGGTCTCAGCCGCAGCGCATATCTAACGCGGCTGATCACGCACGACTTGGGCGAGGACAGCGGTCCGGGTCGCGACCCCGCGGTGCGTAAGGCGTTAGCTGCGATAGACCGGCTGTTCGCCGAAAACCCGTCGTCCGGCGATCCGACCGAGATCATCCGGAAGATGCGCGACTCGCGTTGAGGCACGTCGTCCTCGACGCGTCGGTCGTGATCCGCTGGTTCGGTCCACATACGGGGCCGGCCAGTGCGCTGCGTTCGGAGTTCGAATCAGGTCGGCTCGCGGTGACCGTCCCCACCCTTCTGTTCCTCGAGCTTGTGAACGTCGCGGGAAGACAGTGGCGGTGGCGCGAAGACAAGCTCCAGGGTCTCGCCCGGGAACTGGAAGGTGCGAAGTTCGAAG
This sequence comes from Chloroflexota bacterium, assembly GCA_030774095.1. GTDB lineage: Bacteria > Chloroflexota > Limnocylindria > P2-11E > P2-11E > CF-39. The sequence goes on along the minus strand of JALYLT010000313.1, from coordinate 605 downwards.
CCCTTGACCCTCAGCTCGATCGGGTCGCCACCTGGGTATCGCGCGGACTCACCGCCTACGACGCCAGCTACGTCGCACTCGCGGAGCAGCTCAACTTCCCACTCGTCACCGAAGACCGTGCGATCCTCGAGGTCGCGGGCGACGTCGCGATCACCCTCGGAGACGTGCCACCAGGTCGCTGAACGCCAGGGCGGGAGCGTGCTCGCCACACGCCGCCGCGATGTCGAGGCACTCGTGCGTGGGCGGAAGAGCATGACTCGCGAGGAGCTGCGGTCGCTCTTTGCGCGGACGTTTCCGCGACACTTCACGCGCCATGACGACGCTGGCGCACGCCCTCTTCGGTCTCGCGCCACGCTCACGACCTGGCGCGCGCTCCGCGGGTCGGCTCTGTGGCGACCCCGTGCGCTCGTTCCGCCAAGACGCGCTCTCCGCGGCGGCCAGTGCCGATACTTCCGCGTGAAGGAGTTGCACTCCGTTATCACTCGGCGTCCCGGCCCCTGAGCGACGAATAGCGGGGAGTACTTTCTCGCTGTGAAGTCAGGGACCCTGAGCTATGACGTCTGCGTCGTCGGCGGGGCGGGTCATATCGGCGCGCCCCTTGCGAT
>JALYLT010000312.1 GCA_030774095.1 Chloroflexota bacterium | reverse complement strand
CTCCCGAGTTGATCTTCTCGACGGTCCTTTCGAGATCGGCGGACATCGGCTTGGTGAACGGCGATGCGGTCGCGCCGATGAAGTACTCGGGCGCCTGCTTGATCTCGTCGCCTGAGAGGAACTTGCGTTCGTCGCGCATGCCTACAGCCATCTTCACAAGTCCGATGCCATCGAGATCCTTCACGTGCACGGCGTCGGGGTGATTTCCGTGCTTCGGGTCGTCACCGCTCATGAACAGGAAATTGGCGAGGCCGAGCGCCGCGGCGCCGAGCAGATCGGCCTGCAACGCGATGCGGTTCCGGTCGCGCCCGGTGATCTGGACGATCGGCTCCACGCCGGCCTCGCGGACGAGCAGCGCGGCCGGGATAGCGGCCATCGCCACGACGCTGCGGTTGCTGTCGGTGACGTTGACGGCGTCGACGGTGCCCTTCAGGACTCCCGCCCGTCGCTTCACGGCCGCTCCGGATGCGCTCTTCGGCGGATTGAGCTCGGCGGTCACGACGAACTCGCCCTGCCGAAGGAGGTCTGCCAGGCTGCTCAAATGAAAAACGACCTCTCCATCTCAAGAGAAGTCGCCCTTACGGGTCGACCCTCTCTCATCTTTCCCTGATCTTCAGGGCCGGAGTTGGCACCGTAGCGGGCCTCCGCTGGTTGCCGAGGCGTCATCGGGCCGTTCCCTCAGCCTCTTCTGGATGAAAAAGGGATCGCGTCTGAACTTTCGCCGAATCGTAACACGTACACTCTCGCCGTTCCCATGACCCAACGGCTCGTTGACCGGACCTTGCGCGCGTTCACGGACGATCTGTCCTCCGATGCTCCCGTTCCCGGTGGAGGCAGCGCCGCGGCATATGCGGGCGCGCTCGGAGCGGCGCTCGCGGCGATGGTCGCACGCATCGCCGCGAAGAAGTCCGAGGATGGCTGGTTCACCGACTACGTCGCGGAGATGGAGAACTTGCGTGCGGATTTCCTCCGCCTGGTCGACGACGACAGCGCGGCCTACGGCGGCGTCGCCGAAGCGATGAAGTTGCCGAAGTCGAGTGACGATCAGAAGCGCGAGCGCACCGAGCGCATCCAGTCGGCACTGCTGGCGGCCTCGCGCGTGCCGCTCGAGGTCGCGAAGACGAGCCGCCGGCTTCTCGACGCGTGCGAACGCGGGATCGCCAAGGCGACGCCAGCGACGGCGAGCGACATCGGCGTCGGCGCGCTCATGGCCGAGGCGGCGCTGCGCGGTGCGTCGCTGAACGTGATGATCAACCTCGCCTCAGTGAAAGATCCCGCGCAGGTCAAGGCACTTTCGGAGGACCTCGACCGCGCGCTCGACGGCGCCGAAGCGCAGCGCAAACGGATCACGGATTTCGTCGAGACGCGCATCGCGCGCTGATGCGACTGCTGCACGGGCGACCGCTCGCGGAGCGGTTGAACGCGCGCTCGCACGAGCGATCCGACGCACTGCAAGGCCGCGGTATCCACCCCGCGCTGGAGGCCATCTCCGTGGGCGTCGATCCCGCTGCCAACACGTATCTGCAGCGACTCGTGCGCGGCGGTAACAGCCTCGGCATCGCCGTGCGTGACGTCTCGCTGAGTCGCGATGCGACCGAGCCGACGGTCATCGCCGAGCTGGATCGCGCGAGTCGGGACCCGGCGATCCACGGTGTCCTGCTCTTGACGCCGCTGCCGGGAAAGCTCGACGAAGGTCATCTCGTCGATCACATCGTGTCAGCAAAGGACGTCGAAGGGGTGAGCCCGCACAACGTCGGGCTGCTGTTCGACGGCCGTCCACGTTTCGTCCCGTCGACCGCGGAAGCGATCGTCGAGCTTCTCAAGTTCCACGAGATACGACTGAGCGGCGCGGATGTCGTCGTCATCGGGCGCAGCACCGTGGTCGGCCGTCCGGCCGCGGCCCTGTTGCTCAACGAGGATGCGACGGTGACCGTCGCGCACAAGCGCACATCCGACGTCGCCGCGCTGACGCGCCGAGCGGCCGTGATCGTCGTCGCGGTCGGACGCGCGGGCTTCCTGACCGGTGACATGGTCGCGCCCGGTGCGACCGTCATCGATGCGGGCATCAACATGACGCCAGCTGGACTCGCCGGCGATGTCGATGTCGACAGCGTCGCGAGCGTCGCAGGCGCGCTGAGCCCCGTGCCCGGCGGCGTCGGGACCGTGACGACCGCTCTGCTGCTCAGGAATGTGCTGACCGCCGCGGAGACCCAGACCGCCGGCGGCTAGCAGCATCCGATTAGGAGCCGCTTCATTTCTTCGCATCCACGAACGTGCTTATCGAGCGGACCGCCTCGAAGGCCAGCGTCGCGAAACGCTCAGCCTCCACGAGATCGTTGCGCGCCTTCGCGGCCCGGCTGAGCCGCATGAGCACGTCTGCGAGCTCCGACTTGGAGCCGAGTGTCCGGTAGATCTCGGCCGCGTCGAGAAGTTCGCGATCCGCTCCGTCAGTTTCGCCGCGATGCTCGAAGACCTGCGAGAGCGCAACGTGGGCGGCCGCGACCGCCACCTGACTCTCCTCTGACGACCCGAGAGCGAGTGCTTCCCGCGCAGCGCCCTCGGCAGTCGTCCAATCACCCAGCTTGGCAGCGCATTCGGCCTTCGTGTTCAGATAGTGCGCGACATAGACGAGCGGTCCCGCCATCCGACCGAGCTCGATCGCGCGGTTGGTATGGTCATACGCGGCGCGCACGCGTCCGCCGCCGGCAGCGATGACCGCCAGCATGTTGTGCACGACTGCCATTGCCGACAGGTCTTTGGCCACCTCGCTGGCCGCAAGAGCGCGCTGCAGATACGTGGTCGCGGTCTCGACATCCCCCTGAGCCCGATGCGATACCGCCAAGGCGTAGTAGATCGCGAACAACCCGTTCAGATCGCCGACATCCTGAGCCCATTCCAGCGCGGAGTTGAGGTAGCCTGACGCGGCCTCCGGCTCACCGAGATCGACAGATACCGCTCCGAGTGCCTGCAGCACGCGCATACGCAGGATCCGATCCCGATCATTGCTTCGCTCGAGACCGCGGAGTAGGGCGAGGAACAGCTCACGTGAGCGAGATGAGTCTCCGGTGCCGCGT
>JALYLT010000311.1 GCA_030774095.1 Chloroflexota bacterium | reverse complement strand
CTCGTGCTGCGCCGAGGGGGGTGGCGGATCCTGTATCTCGGTCAGGACACCCCGCTCGAGACGGTCGCTTCGGCGCTCAAGCGGTCACGCGCAAATGCTTTCGTGGCCGTCGCGGTGGAACGCCGCCGCTTCGCGGCCGTTGCCGACGAGCTCGCGGAGCTCGGGAAACGCGCGACCGTCGCTATCGGGGGCGCAGGGGCGACCGCGGAGGTCGCGCGTCGTGTGCGGGGGATACTCCTCGGGCCCGACTTGATCACCGGCGCGGCGCAGCTCACGTCGCTAGCGTCAACGAGCCTTGGCGGACAGAAGGGGACCCGAGCCGCGACACCAAGGGGATCCTGATCCGACGCGCATCGACTCGGCTAGTTCGAAAGCCGCAGCGGGCAACTGAACGCCGCGTGATGCAAGCATCACGCGGCGTTCTCTGTGCCAGGCCGAAAAAAGTGTCCCCTACATCTTGAGCAGGAGAACGGCGTCGATGACGTGGATGACGCCGTTCGAAGTGAGCACGTCGGTCTTGATGACCTTCGCGTTGTTGACCATGACCGTGCCGCCCTGAAGGGCGATGGTGATTGACTGACCGGCTACGGTCGGGATCTGGCCGGTTTTTACGTCCGCCGCCGCGGAACTTTCGATCGCACGATCGAGTTCCCAGGATCGATTGCATGCTGAGCTTTCTCTAGGAAGCTCACCTGATTCACGATAGGAAGACTGGCCCCGCTCCCCGCGTTTCTTCAAATTCGCGCCGGAACTCTTGTGTCGCCTGAAATTTGCGCCAACCTGATTCTGGATCAGCCAATCAGAGGTTCGAATCCTCTCTCCCCAACAGATCTGAAGGAATTCGACGACTTCGCGAACTCCGTAAGGGCGTGAAACGACCTGATCGGTAATCGTGGCACTGGTGCTCTGTGCTCAGAATGACAACCTGAATCTCTGGAAGATGCCCTGATTCGCCGGCGACGACATCTGAGTACCGAGGCAACGCGGGACCTCGACACGGTGTTTCAACTCCAGGTGGCGGTCGTCGATCTGGCACGTCGCCAGGGCGATCCCGACGATGTCTACCGGCCCGTTTCGCTACTTTGGCATCCGAGCGCGGCGATACGGCCCGCTAACGTGTGTTCATTCACCAAGTTGGCGCTCTAAAAGCGGAAGGACGGCCTCTCCGGTGATCGCCTCGACGGGGTGCGCAAGCTGCGCGACCAGCAGCGACGACGAGATTACCCCACAGACTTCACAGTGACGTCCCGCCGCAAGCACGTCGCGGTGACGGACTACGACGTGGCGATTGTCGGCGCTGGACCGGCGGGTCTCTCTGCCGCACTCATGCTCGGGCGTTGCCGGCGGCGCGTCGTCGTCATCGATAACGGCGCACCGAGAAACCGGGTGGCGCGCGCGACGCATGGCTTTCTCAGTCGCGACGGTATCGCACCATCCGAGTTCCTGCGCTTGGGACACGCGGAACTCGCGGGGTACCCGACCGTGGAACTTCGTGCGGGCACGGTGCTCACCGCAGAGGGGTCCCGCGGCGCATTCATCGTCTGCTGCGCCGACGGATATGAGTGCACAGCGCGACGACTCCTCCTGGCAACAGGTGTCGTCGATGAGCTTCCTCAGATCGCCGGCCTCGCGGTTTTCTACGGACACACGGTCCACCACTGCCCGTTCTGCGACGCCTATGAATACGCGGATCGACCGCTCGCCCAATACGGACGCGGTCGTTCTGGCGTCGATGCCGCCTTGGTCCTCCGCGCGTGGAGCGACGACGTGATCCTCGTGACGGACGGCAAAGCGCTGGGCCGCCGGGAGCGGACGCGATGCGAGCGCCACGGTGTCGCGTTTCGCGAGGAGCCCATCAGACGATTTGTCGGTCGTGGGCGAAAGCTCGCACGTATCGTTTTCACCTCTGGCCCTGACCTGCCGCGCGATGCGCTTTTCTTCGCGACGAGCCAGGAGCAGCGGTCCGCTCTCGCCAAGAGTCTCGGCTGCGACTTCAATGCCGCGGGCTCGGTCGCGACGCAGGAGCACGAGATGACCAACGTGCCGGGTGTCTACGTCGTGGGAGACGCCTCACGGCGCGAACAGAAGTTGGTGATCGCGGCGGCCGAGGGGGCCGAAGCGGCCATCAAGATCCATGAGTCGTTGTGGCGCGAGGACCTGCGGCGCCCCACGCGCTCCCGTGCATCCGCCGGGACCCAGATAACAAAGACCACCGGCTCTATGTGAGTCCCGGACCGTGTGGCCGTTCTCATCCTGCTGATCCGTACCGGAGCTCAGCAGACCTCCGGAACGGCCGGTGGCCAGTATCCAGCGCCCCAGCTCACGCACGCGAGCCGCTTCTGCCCGCTCAGCGACGGATGGAAGTAGTCCCGGGTCGAGACGTCCGTCGCCTGGAACTTGAAGTTGAAGACGGCGTTGTTGTCGAACTTGCAGTTGACGTATTGCCCGCAGATCGTCGCGAGCGCCGTGTTGAAGTCGACGTTCCGTTGCGTGACCCGCGCTCGTCGATCGACATCCGATTGCTCGGTCGAGAGCGGCGACGCCAACATGGATTGGCAGATCTGGAACACCGCCCAGATGAATCGTGCGCTGATGTTGTCCTTGAGGACCGCGTAGAGATTGGATACATCCGGGATGCTGGCGACCAAGATCTTCGCCTTCGGGGAACCGCTCGTGAGCGTGCTCATGGCCGCCTGGAACTGGTTCGCGAAGTCCGCGACGCTCGTCATGGTGGACTCGGACGAGGTGCAGACATCGTTGCCGCCCATCAGGATCGTGACGTACTGCACGCCGCGCGCGTTCACCGTCGTCACTTGCCCGTTGAGATCGGCCATCTTCGCGCCGCTGGCGGCGTCGTTGAAGTTCTTGCCGGCGATCGCTGGGTTCGCGGCGAGCAGTCGGTTGTAATGAGAGTTGACCAAGACGCTGGTCCCGGTCGACCAAGAGTTCGGAGGGCAATCGACGAACGCCGAAGCGCACGTGTTGTACGCGCGCGTGATCGAATCGCCGACGGAGGCCATCGAGTGAGCGGGATGGGTCCCCGGAACGCCCGCCGCCGCGGCCGTGCCTCCGCTCGCGAAGAGCGCGACCAGTACCAAGGCA
>JALYLT010000310.1 GCA_030774095.1 Chloroflexota bacterium | reverse complement strand
GGGTCGCGCCGGATGCTGTCGGTGCGCTGACGATCGTCGGTCGTCACGGTCGTCATGTCGACACTGATCTTGGATCCTGTCGCGAAGGTGCCATCCGGATCGAGCGTGAAGCTCCCCTGCGCCCCGGTGATGGTGATGATCGCGTCGTTCGGCGCGGGCAGACGCACCAGCTGTTCACGTACACGGACCGTCGCCCGCGATGCGGCGTCGATGGTCCACGTGATCGCGTTCGCCTGCGGTGCGATGGTGGTCACCGCGGTCGCGGTCGGCGTCGCGGTAGGCGGATCGGTCTGGATCGTAGGCGCGGGTGCGGGGGTCGCCACACCGCCGCACGCGCTCAGAAGGAGCAGCGCGGTCGCGGCGACTCGACTAGTTACAGGCACCGTCACAGACACGCACGACCCCCGTCATCTGCGGATGGACGCCGCAGTGATATGCGTACACGCCCACCTTATCGAATGTGACCTTCGCGCTGTTTCCGCTGTCGAGCCCGACGTCGAACGGCCGCCCCTCGTCGCTCGAGGTGACGGTGTGGAACTCCTTGCCCATATTGACGAACGTGACCGTGGTCCCGGCGGACACGCGCAGCTCTTTCGGCGCATAGGTCCACGCGGCTTCCCTGCCCGCCGGTTCGATCACCTGGACCTCGTTCGGCCGCAGCGTCGGCGCTGCGCTCGCACCGCCACACGCGGCGAGCGCGAGCAGGAGAACACACGCGGCGGCGCGGAAGGTCCAGCGCAGGGTCACGACGATCGTACGTTCGACCGGCTCGCGCGGATGAGGTGGGGAGAGCGTCGCCTAGCATCGGGGCCTCGCGACGAGGAGGAGCCATGGAGCGCATGCGTATGGAGCGGCTGATCGAACGGCACATTACGGCTGAGCGGGAGCGCGATATCGCGGCGATCCTCGCGACGTGCACCCCCGATATCGAGCAAGATGCGATCGGGCGAGAGCCGAGCGTGATCCGGGGCCGCGACGCGCTCGAGGCGTTCTATCGCGAGTTCTTGGCCGACATCGAATACGCGACCGTCACCAGCGTCCGCCGGTTGTACGGCGACGACTTCATCGTGGACGAATCGATGATCGACGCGGTGGCTCACGGCCGGCCCTTCGACATGGAGGGATACGGCCGACCGATCCGTTTCCGGACGCTACGGATCTTCGAGATCGGTGGGGAGCTCATTCGGCGCGTGAGCGTCTGGGCCGACCTCAACACGATCCACGGGCAGCTCGCTCCGCCGAAGCACGCATAGCGCGCACGCCGCACGATCCGAGCGACCAGGCACAGCGAGGGCGCCGAGGCCGATCCTCGACGCCCTCTACGCGTACTGCCGGGGAAGGCTCCTAGAGGAGGTCCGCTAGCGCGATGAGCGCTGTCGCGTTCGCGTCGCTGATCGCCTTCCCACGCTGGGCCTCGACCTCGTTGCGATACGCGTTCAGCTGATTCGCCCGCGCGTTCGTGTTCCCACGATCGCCGGCAGCTGCGGCAGCGTCGAGCTTGGCGCAGAGCGACTTGGCGATCCCGTCCTTCGTTACCAGGCTCTGCGTGAGAGCACACAGCGTCTCGTCGGTCGATCCGATCGTGTACGTGAAGGTGGCGCTGGCCGGATTGCCGGCCAAGTCGATGGCCGACGCGTGAAGGATGTGCGTGCCCACGCCGAGCAGATATGCGGGCCCGCTCGCGGTCTCGCAGATGCTGCCGGGGGCGAGGCCGGAGAGCGCATCGCTGATGGTGCAGGTGATGGAGACGTTCTGATCGATCGTGTACGTCGTCGCGCCCGTGAAGATGATGGTCGGCGCCGTCTTATCGATCGAGATCCCGGAGATGGTCGCCGTGACGGTGCCGCCACCCTTCGTCGTCGCGCTGCGCGTGACGCTCTGGTTCGCGCCCTCGGCAGAAAGAACGACGTCGGCCGGGCAGGAGACGATGATGCCGAGCGGATCGCCGGTGACGCAGTCGAAGCTGACCGTCACGTCGGTGTTGTTCCATCCGTTCGCATTCGGAGCTGGCGCGCGGGAGGCGAACATCTGCGCCGCGAGGAGGGCGAGCCGCGCGACCTGCGGCTCGTGGTCGCTGGCCTGGTCCCAGAACTCGCTGTTCACGTGGACGACGTCGGTGTGCGAGACGCCGAGCAGCGAATCGCTGACGAGGATGTGATCGAGCGTCTGCGAGTTGCCCTCGAACACATACGTGTAGCGCTCGTTGGCGGGCAGGGTCTCGATGAGGTCATTCATCGGCGCGCCTTTCAGGATCAAGAGTGGGTTCGAGAACTCGAAGTCGTTCAGGTCGCCGAGCACGACGACCTCCGCATTCACATCGACGGCGAGGACGTCCTGTACGAAGTCGCGCACGATCGTCGCCTGCTGCAGGCGCTGGACCTCGCTCGAGAGGACGGGCGGTTGGTCACGGCCCCAGAGCGGGTCGTCGCCACCCTTCGAGTTCCAGTGGTTCGCGATGACGAAGAGGCGATGTCCGTGGTATGTGAACTCGCCAGCGAGCGGCTTGCGGCTGCTGTTGAAAGCGCCGTTGGTGGGATCGATGCGGCCGGGGCTGTATAGGAGCTGCGGCTCTCCGCCAACGTCGACGACCGAGTTCGCCGTGGTCGAGCCCGCACCGGGCCGATCGACGAACGCAAGCCCGCGATCAGTGCGGAAGAAGAACGCCTGACGGATGTTGCCGCCCGGGGCACCGCCGTCCTGGAGGTTCACCGGGTCGATCTGGCGCCATGCGTATGTCGGGCCGCCGGCTGCGATGACCGCGTCACGCAGCTTCGTCAGCGTCACGCTCGCGTCGACGATGCCGCTATTCGTCTCGCCGTCGTTGTCCTGGATCTCTTCCAGGCTGATGACGTCGGGTGATCGGAGATTGTTCACGATCAGGTTAGCCATGGTGGCGAACGTTGGATCGCCGGGGTCGAGATTTTCGACGTTGAACGTGGCGATGGTGAGCTCACTAGGGCCGGGCGCAGCGGTGACCTCGCGGGTCACGCCGTCGGCGACGCGCGTCGGAGGTGTGAGCACCTCGAGCATGAAGTTGTTGAAGTCGTAGCCGACGATCCCCACGATCGGCGCGGTGAAGTGATCCCCGGTATTCGAGTCGGGCATGTTAAAAC
>JALYLT010000309.1 GCA_030774095.1 Chloroflexota bacterium | reverse complement strand
CGCCGCGAGCGCGCAGCTTCATCGCGTATTCGGCGGCGAACGTCGAGAGGTTCGGGTGGTCGCCCACCTCCACCAGGAGCTCGACGGCCTTCCGGTACGCGCGGTCGCTCGCGGTGAACGCCTTCAGAAAATCGTTCGCCGCGCCGATGACACGCAGCGCGTCGGCACGCTGCACGGGCTGATCGGCGAGGATCTTCTCGGCGTGCCGCGCGATCGTCAGCGCCTGCTCCGCGTCGCCGTTCACGAGCGCGATCCGCGCCAGCACGAGCTCCGCGACGACGACCATTCCCTCGTCGTGCACCATGCGAGCAGTGGCGACGCCACGCTCGGCAAGCTCCCGTGCCTCCTCGGTCTTGCCCATCTCGAAGTGGATCGACGAGAGCGAGTGCAACACCTGGAGCTGGAACGTCGTGTCTTCCACGCGTGTGAAGAGATCGAGTGCGCGGCGATAGTTCCCGATCGCGCCGTCGAGCTCGCCCGCGTCGTAAAGCGAGACCGCGACGCCCATGTACCCCTGCGCCGCGAGGCGCAGCTCGTCGATGCCGCTCGCAAGATCCAGCGCTGAGCCGTATGTCTGCATCGCCTTGGCGGTCCGGTTCAGACGGCGATATGCGGTGCCGAGCGCGACAAGGATGCGCGCCCGAAGACGCGGATCGCTGACCTCGTGCCGCTCCATCGCGTCGCGCGCCGCCTCCAGCGCCTCGGCGGCGGCCACGTACTGACCGATCTGTCCGTACGCGATGCCTCGAAGGTGCAGCAGGTGCGCGACCTCGGCGGCGTCCGCCGTCGCGTCGATGAGCGAAAGAGCCTCGCCGATACGGTCGAACGCGACCTCGCGATTGCCAGTGTTCATCTCCGCCTGGGCCAGGAAGCGCAGCAGCGTCGCGCGGTCACGCTTCTCCGGCTTGTCCACCAGGGCCTGGGTCACTTCGTCGCGCACGACGGTCCAGTCGCGCCGCTCAGCCGCCGCCTCAGCGGCCAAACGGTGAAAGACAAGGCGTTTCGAGGTGGCGAGCGGCTCGTCGCCGAGGAAGTAGTCGAGGCTCTTGCCGAGCCGCGCCGCTAGGATCTGGAGCGAACGAACGGATGGGCGAACCAGGCCGGACTCGACCTGGCTGATGAACCCCTTGGTGAGCTCCTCGCCCGCCAGCTGGGCCTGGCTCATGCCTCTTTCGCGTCGCGCTTCGCGAACGCGGGCTCCAAGTCCATTCGTTCCGTTCGGTTTCGCCAGCATGTCGGTGGTCGTCACATCGCTCCAATGTCACCGAACTGACAGACAGGCGTCCTGTTTCGCATTGCGCCTTCGTGTTCAGCGTTCGTAGACTCGCCAGACGATAGCCAACCCCTCTCAGCGGGCACAATCCGCCGAACGGGGGAGGGAACGAGGGGAGACAGAGGTGACACCACTTCGCAAGAAAGTCAGGGGCGCCGTGGTGCTGGCGCTCATGATCCTCGCGCTCACAGCGAACGTGGCGGCCGCGGACGAGGGTGGTTCCAACCTCGACATCGTGCCCTACGACCCGGGACTTCCCGGTGAGGAAGCTCCGCCGCCATCGCCGCCGCCGGTGGAGTTGACCACCGAATAGCTGAGGGCGGTCGATCGGGCGCTTCTCCATACTGACGGCGTGCCCGTTACATCCACAGATCGCCGACAGCGCATCGACATCGACGGCAAGCCGTTTCTGTTCCAACACGGGTACCGCTTTGGCAAGGTCACGTACATCACGCGGCTACCGCTCGACAAGAGCATGACGGTGTTCGCGCCCGGGCATCTCTCCGCAAGCGAGGTCGAGTCGGTCGTCCGCGGGGACAACCCCTGGATGCTGGACTAGACAGGACAGAAGGCGGTGCGCGCGGTCGTTCAGCGTGTGCGCTCCGCTTCCGTGCACGTCGCGGACGAGACCATCGCGACCATCGGGCCGGGTCTCATTGTGCTGCTCGGCGTCGCGTCCGACGATCGGCCCGAGGACGGCGAGCGCATCGCGGCCAAGATCCTCGCGCTGCGCATCTTCGATGACGGACGGGGCCGGCTCGATCGGACCCTGAAGGACACCGGCGGAAGCGTCCTCGTCGTCCCTCAGTTCACCCTCTACGGCGACGTGCATCGCGGACGGCGGCCGGACTTCACGGCGGCCGCCCCACCCGAGCTCGGCCGGCGGCTGTTCGATGGATTCTGTGGCGTGCTGCGCGGCGCGGACGCCACCGTCGCGCAGGGAAGGTTCGGGGCCGACATGCGCATCGTCCTCGAGGCCGATGGCCCGGTGACTCTGGTGCTCACGACCGACGGCTGGGCGCAGGCGGACCTCGGGCGCAAGGTCTAGTGGACCACGCGGATCACGTTCGCCTCTTGCAAGGCGGTGTCACGCGCGGTGGGACGTGGGCCGACCTCGGCGCGGGGACAGGTGCCTTCACCCTCGCGCTCGCGGAGCTCGTCGGACCAGGCGGCAACGTGATCGCAGTCGACCGTGACCGCGGCGCGTTACGTGACCTCGAGCGCGCGCTTCGACCGGGCGGTGCGACGGTCCGCACGCTCGCCGCGGACTTCACGAAGCCGATCGAGCTCGAGTCGCTCGACGGCGTGGTGATGGCGAACTCGCTGCACTTCGTCCGCGACAAGGCGCCCGTGCTCGGGCTCGTGCACAGCATGCTCAAGCCATCCGGCCGTTTGCTTCTCGTGGAGTACGACGCTGACCGCGGGAACGCATGGGTCCCCCACCCGATGTCGTTCGAGACGTGGCGCGCGCTCGCCGATGCGAATGGCTTCACCGGGACCCGCGAACTAGCGAGCGTGCCGAGCAGATTCCTTCGGCGAATCTTTTCGGCCGAGAGCGTCAGGGCCTGAAGTCCGCCTCGACCTCGTGAACGCGGTGCGCACCTCCGAGCATCGTGCCCGAGAAGGGCCCGGCCTCATCGGACGGGCCCTTCGTCGTCATGAGCGTGCCCGAGGGGCTAGAGGGTGCCGGCGACCTTCCGGGCGACTGTTCGGAGCGCCGCGAGGAGCGCCGGACCGTCCTTCGATCGCGAAGTCGCCTGGAGCGTGAAGTAGGTCGACCCCTTCAGAACGAAGAAGCTCGTCACGGCGGTCCCCGCCGTGCTGATCGTCCCGGAGAACGCGGCGTCGCCGATACCGGACTCGGCCTGCATTCCGGGC
>JALYLT010000308.1 GCA_030774095.1 Chloroflexota bacterium | reverse complement strand
AGCCTCGTCGTCGAGCGCGGCGGACAGCTGCGCGCGGTACGCATCGCCAAGCCCGAGCTCACGCGCACGATCGGTTTCGCGCACCGGCACGACCGAAGGCTGACCCGAGCGGCGCAGGAGTTCATCACGACGGTGCGTGCGCTCGTTGCCGCGCGCGAGTGGCTGGCGCGCACACCGCCGGGTCTCACCGTCCTCGACGGCGCAGCCGCGCCGCGCGCGCGCCGGCCCGCGAAGTCCTAGTCGAGCGTGAAGACCTCGACCGCGTTCGTCTTGCCGCGGACCTGAGCCTCACCAAGGGAACGCAGCTCGACGCCGTCGTCGCGAAGGTACCCGGCGGTGGTCCCAGACAGCACCGCGTCGACCTTGTATTCCTTGGTCAGCGTCTCCATACGCGATGCCGTGTTCACCGCATCGCCGATGGCGGTGTAGTCCGAGCGCTCGGGTAGTCCGATCGCCCCCAACACGACGTCACCGGTGTGCATGCCCACACCGAACTGCACCACCACTTCGCCGGTCCGAGCGCGCTCGACATTGAGTGCCGTGATGCTCGAGCGGATGGCGAGCGCGGCGCGTGCGGCTGCCGGCGCGCCGAACGCGGGATCGCCCATCGCGCCGAAGATCGCCATGAGGCCGTCGCCCGTGAACTTGTCGAGGATCCCGCCGGCATCGATCACGGACCGCGCCATGAGGCGGAGGTAGGCATTCATCACGGCGATCACCTGCTCGGGCGCGAGCTTCTCCGCGAGCGCGGTCGAGCCGCGGAGATCGGCGAAGAGGATCGTGACCGTCTGGCGCTCGCCCTCCAGGCGCAGCGGGTCACCGCCGATGACACGTTCGACGACCGTAGGGGGCAGGAATCGCTCGAGGCCGCGGCGACGATCGAGCTCGAGGAACAGTGCGCCGAGCGCGATCACCGTCGCCGCGAACATCAGGCCGTGGTACTCCCACCACGACAGCGTCCACACCGGGCCGAGGAACTGCGACAGCTGCGCCTGCGCGAGCAGGACGAACGACGCCGCCAGCGCGCCCTGCATCGGAAGCCGCGTGCGTACGTAATCGCGGCCCTGTGCCCACGTGGCGACGCCATAGAGGAGCACCGCACTGCCCGAGACGAGGTACGGGACCAAGCCCGCGCCGCCGTAGATGTCGGGCGGCGTGAATCCCGACTTGCCGTAGGTACTGGGGTCGTAGCTCGCGTAGGCACCACCGCCGATCAGGATCCACCGAGCGAGGCCGCCGAATGCGGCGGGCCAGCCGATCGCAACGACCGCGTAGACCCCTATAGCGACCGCGACGACGGCGAGCAGTGTCCGCGGTGGCACCCGCCGCTCCAGGAAGGAGGCCGCCGGCGTGTAGCGGACCGCGAAGAAGAGCGCCGAGGTCCAGAGGGCGAGCTGCGCGGACACGCCGACGACCAGACCGGCGTCATCCTTCTTGTCGCCGCGCTGCAGCACGTCGGGTGTCGAGAGCCCGTGTACCGCGAAGATCCCGGCCATACACAGGAATCCGGTCGCGATCAGCAGACTTCGGTAATGGCCGGAGCCGAGTGCGGCACGCGCGACGAAGATCGCGACCAGGAACGCGACGACAGAGACGTTCGTCGTGATAACGAAGTGCTCGACCGGTATGAAGACCGGGGTGTTGCGCTGCGGATCGGCGAGCAGCGCGGCAAGGACGACGGTCGGCGAAATGACCAGGAGCAGCAGCAACAGCGGACGCCAAGGCACCCGTCTCACGATCGTCAGTCTAGGAAGGCTTAGACACTCTCCGCCGCGCGCGCGACCCTCGGAAGGAGCTGATCGAGATCAAATGGCTTCCCTACGACATCGGCCGCACCGATCGTCTGCGCGTGACGCGCGAGATCGTTCGCGGCGGAAAGGACGACAATGGGGATCCTATCGAGCTCGCGTAAGCGCTTCGCGAACGTCCAGCCATCCATGACCGGCATCATCAGATCGAGCACGATGACGTCCGGCCGCCAGCGCTGGCACACCGAGAGGGCATCTTCACCGTTGATCGCGGGCACGACCTCATAGCCGTCGTCCTCGAACGCGGTCGACAGCAGTTCACGGATGCTGGCATCGTCATCGACAACGAGGACACGCTTCTGCATACCCACCGGCGCGAGCATGGCACGGCGCCGTGGGTAGACAGCCTACTTAGCTGCTCGATCTCAGTGATGCAGCGAACACAGCGGGGATGACGACAAAGCCGATCGCGAAGGTCGCTACCCAGAGCCAGAGCGTCTCGGGATGACAGGTCACGAGGCCGAGGCAGCCTTCGATCGAGCGCTGACGCTCGACGAGCAGAAGCGGCAGGCTCGCCGGAGAGGCCACGACGGTCGCCGCGGCGAAGGTGGTCGCGATCGTCGGGATCGAGCGCGACAGGGCCCCGGCGCGAGGATCGATCGCGCGTGCCGAGCGCCGTGCCCAAAGCAGCGCGACGAACGTGGCGAGCACCGCGAACGCGACTGACTGCCCGAAGCGCTCGTCGCGGGGTGCGGGGTCAAGCGGAAGGGCGAGCTCGAACACGGTGAGAGCGGTCCAGTAGGCGAGCTTGATGGTGGTGATGCGGCCGACGAGCAGCGCGAGCGTGGCATGCCGCGGCAGAGGTCGCTGGGCCTCGGTGCCTACCGGTAAGTGGTCCACCACTTCTGGAGGAAATACAGCACCGCGATCAGGATGATCGTGGTCACGAAGACCATGTAGAACTCGCCGGACTCCCCGACCTCAGCGATCACGCTATTTCAGACTCTGCAGGTACTCGACGATCGATCGGATCGTCGGCTCGTCGAGACTGCCGCCTTCGGTGATCAGCCACACCGGCATGATGACGCCTGGCTTGACCTTCGGCGCGTTCGACACCCAATGGAACAGCCAGTCAGCGTCACCAGACGCCTTCGCGCGCTTGTTCTCGTCGTTGATCGGGCCGTCGGTGCCGTAATGCCCCAGGTTCGGCGCGGTCGGCAGGGTGCTCGCCTTGGTTGGATCGAAACTGTGGCAGGACGTGCAGTACGCCTGCGCCGCTTCGGCCCCCGTGGGCTTGGCTGGCGGCGGAGGCGGCACCACATCGGCGTTCTCGACACCGTCGAGATGCGTGCGGATGTTGACGATGTCGGCCCAATCGTCTTCGGTGCCGCGCATGATGAACGTGACGAGCTG